>CAZFGE010000084.1:0-4543 GCA_964518415.1 uncultured Muribaculaceae bacterium | reverse complement strand
GCACCCTGGATTAACCAGGTAGGCCCAATATGTAAAAACATACGGATTATATCTTCTTCCTCCTCTAACTTTTGAGGTCACAATTTGTGACCTCAAATCGTCATATTCCCTATTCGTCAACTGAAACATAAAATTATCAGGAAATCTTTCAATATTTCTTTTAACTGCTTGCATAAGAACTTTTGTTTCAACTTTATATTGTTTTGCCAAGTCACTATCAAGCATTACTCTCCTTCCTCTAATCTCATATATTAAATCTTCAATGGCTACATCATCTTTAGAAACTATATCATTCATTAAAAAATTACCTTCATTTTTTTAGTGCTTAAAATATATACAACACTTATAATCATATCTAAATTGTAATAATACGTTGGTTTGGAGCTTAATTCGGAATTTCCGAATTTACTCAATGTTTCTTCTTCAGACAATTCATTTGAACCATATATTTTCTTAATATGTTCATTAATTGTTGATTTTGCCTTACCAAATAATTTTGCCATTTGTGATTGTGTTAACCAAACAGTCTCATCTTTTACATTTACATCTAATTTTACCTCACCATTTTCAAAAATAATCATTTCATTTTCCATATATTGTATCCCCCTATCATAAATGATTTACAACATACAACATACAGCATACAACATACAAATATTTTAGGTACCTATAATCTTTATACCAAAAATATGTTCGCATGTCAACATATAAAAAAAGATATTTAATCTTTTAAAGCTTTAAACATCTTTTTCCATAAATCTTTTGAAGAATAATTAAGTATTCCAACTTTATAAATCTTTAGTCCATATCTAATTAATAAGTAATTAAATATGATTAGAAGTATAAATGAAATAACTAAATCAAATATACCAATTTGTCCTAGCACTAATAAAGATGGTGATAAGATTGCTGATATTAATGGAATATATGAGAATATTCTAATTAATATAGATCCTTTAAATACACCAGCCATAATAGCCATATAATATCCTGCTAATGATACAATCATAATTGGTGTTTGAAGTTGATTAAAATCTTCTGCATTAGGTGTCATACTAGCTAGTATTCCTGCAAGAAGTGAATAAGCTAGGAAAGTTGCAAGTAATAAAACAAGTGCAAGGGGTAAAATATATCCCATTTTACTTATGAAATCACTTGTAAGTAGACTATCAAATGCAGGTCCTATTTTATCACTTAACATGGATGTAATACTACTACTTCCCATAAATCCTCTAATAATTAAACCTATAACACCATATAAAAGAATAAGAGCTCCTTGCATAATTACAAATATATTACCAGATAATACTTTAGAGAAGAAATGTGTACTTGGTGATACATTAGATATAATGATCTCCATACCACGTGTAGTCTTCTCATCATTAATCTCTGTTCCAATCATTTGAACTAAGAATATAATAAGCATAAATACAGGAAGTATTATAACAGGGAATACTGATGTCATAATTAGTTCCATCATTTCATTTTCAGACTTTTTATCTTCATCAAGTATAACTCTATCAATTTCTATTGGACTATATATTTTATTTAATTCCTCTACTGGAATATTAGATTTTAAAGTCGCAATTGAAATCTTTGCTTGATTAATTGCTTGAGACAAAACTTGATAATCAAGTGTTTCTATATAACTATTAGAAATCATTTTAGCATTTATTACATTTAAATCATCATTATTTATTACAATACCTATTTTTTTATCTTCATCTTTAATTTCTTTTTTTAACTCTTTTTCAGATTTTTTATACTTTTTAATTTTATATGAAGTTGTATCAAATACTTGTTTTGATGTACTATCTAAAGTATTAGACAAAATATCATATGAAAAGTCTGTATTATCAATTATCAAAACTTCTGTTTTTTCATTAAAGTCACCACCAAAGAATTTAATTATTGAATCAATATTAGCAACACCAATGATTAGTATTGCAAGTATTATATTAGCTGCAACAAACCATTTAGTTTTTATTTTTCTCTTTAAGCTAACACCAGTTAAAAATTTTAATTTACTTGTCAAATTCTTCACCTACTTTTGTTACAAATATTTCATTAAGTGATGGTTCTTGAACTTCAAATTTTGTAATATTCTTTTTCTTCTTTATTACATCAAATACATCACTTACATTATCGACTGATTCAATTATAACTTCAAATTCATCAGCGCCTTCAACAACATCAACAACGCCTTTGATATTCATTAATTCTTCTTTAGTGACATCACCTTTAATAAATATATCTTTTTTCTTATATTCTTCTTTAATATCTTTTAGATAGCCTTGTAAAACTGTTTTACCTTTTAAAATAATAACTAATTTTTTACAGAATAGCTCTACATGCTCCATTCTATGAGATGAGAATATTATTATACTTCCTGCTTTAGAAAGTTCTATAATTTCATTCTTAAACATCTCAACATTAAATGGATCTAGTCCAGAGAATGGTTCATCTAAAATAAGTAATTTAGGTTTATTTAAAATAGCTGTTATGAATTGAATTTTTTGTTGATTACCTTTTGATAATTCTTTAATCTTTTTATCTTCATATTCAGATACATTAAATTTTTTTAAATACTTTCTCATTCTTTTTATTATTGTATCTTCATCCATTCCTTTAAGTCTACCATAAAAAATACATTGTTCTTTAACAGTCATTTTAGTAAGTAGACTTCTCTCTTCAGTTAAAAAACCAATTTTATCTGTTACACTATAATCAATTGGCTTACCATCTAATGTAATCTCACCTTTAGTTGCATCAAGAAGACCCATGATCATTCTAAATGTTGTAGTTTTACCAGCGCCATTAACGCCAAGTAACCCAAATATTTCGCCTTCTTTAACTTCAAATGATAGATTATCAACGGCTTTAAATTTTCCATAATATTTTGTTACGTTTTTTACTTCTAACATATTATCACCTTTCTATACTAATAATTTTATCAAAAATAATTCTTATAGTAAATATAAATTGACTATAAGAGAAAAATAACATATAATTAATTTGAGGACACCTAAAAGTCTTAGGTATTCCTTGCAGATTAACTGAAGAAATCCTAGTGACCCCCTGTGGCACTAGGATTATTTTTTATATTTTAATATTTATAAACAATTACAAATAATAACAATATAAGGAGAATGATTATAAAGAAAAAAGCATTTTCTCTTTTTGTCATAAATACCACCTCACTTATCTAAAGTAAGCAAGGAATAATCCAAGTGTTTAAGCATCCTCTATAAATAACATACGATAAAACTTATTTATTTCCTTTTTAAAGATCAAAAAAACTTCAAAAAATTTGAAGTTTTTTTATTAAAATAAATTTTTAAACACTTCTATTACAGGACGAATTCCATACCAATTTTCAGTACCATAACATTTATATTGTCCTTCCTTGTTTACAATCCATGCACACCAATTTCTATTAGTAGGTTTAGACTCATGATCTGTCCAATAACCATCTCCACCGCTAACATTTATTTCATTATTACATCCATTTTGAACACATAAGTTAGTATAATCAAATAGCCACGCATATTTGCTTGTTCCCTTTCCACTAGTAGTTTTAGTTTGATTATTACTATCAAAATAATACCAAGATTGAAGAGGGTCAGCCATTAAATCAATATTGGGTTTATTTGTAATTGCTTGAACTTCACTAATTTTAATTATTCTTCTATTTAAACTTGAATCCCAATTTAACGAATTTATATAATTGTAAACAAAGCTTTGATCATATGGTACAGAATTACTATAAGATAACCATTGATAATGATTAGCAGTATTATGATCAAGTATCATATAATATTTATCAGATGTTTCCTTAAAAATATACCATTTCATACATCCACCTGTTCCTGAACCAACCGTAGAATTTGTATGATTACAAGTTGCTGCAGAAGCTATGATATATGTAGTGGTTGAAGAGATAATACCAGAAAGTCAAACAAACACTAAAAAGGATTTAATGGCAATGTTCACTATTATAGGATTTGCTATTATGATGATATTAGATATAACATTTTAAAAAACTCACGTTTAAGTGAGTTTTAATTTGCAAATATACTCTTTGGTACCACTATAACTGGACGAATTCCAGTTCTATTATCATTTGCACTTCTGCAACTGTAATATCCACTATAATCTACACAATGAACGCAAGTCATTCCTCCACTTTGATTTTTATTTCCTGTCCAATATGCCTTAGCATTACTTATATCAACAGATACATTGCATCCATAAGATGTACAAGAAGTTGTATAATCATATAGCCATGCATATTTACTTGTTCCAATTCCACTGCTTGGTGAGCCATCAAAATATCCATCCTCAACACCAGTAATAGAATATAGTTCATTTATTAAAATAAGTCTTTTTTCAATAATAGCTGAATCCCATGGTAAGTCATCAACAAATTGTTTAGCTTCACTGTCACTATATTCTGTTAAATAACTTGCCCATCTATAGCCATTTTGAATATTATGATCTAATATCATAGTATACGTATTATTTATATTATCTTCAGCATATA
>CAZFGE010000083.1:0-4552 GCA_964518415.1 uncultured Muribaculaceae bacterium | reverse complement strand
TTATTATCCAAAACTTCTCACAATTAAATGATGTTTATGGTAAAGAAAAAGCTGAGACTATTAGAGGTAACTGTGGTAATACAATTTATTTACTTTCTACTGAACTTGCAGCTTTAGAAGAAATATCTAAGATGTGTGGTGAAGTTAAATCTAAGAAAGATGATAAAACCGATTCAAGACCTTTAGTTACAGTATCAGATTTACAAAAACTAAAAGAAGAAGAAGCAATTATTTTAAGATCAAGAATGAATCCATATAAAACAAAATTAAAATTTGATCATAAAATAGATTGGGGTACTAACTATCCTAAAGCTTCATATCCAAAAAGAGAAAAAGAAAAAGTTAAAACATTTGACTTAAAGAAATATGTATCAGAAAAAAGAGATAAAAAAATTAATGAACTTTTAGGTAATGGAATGACTCCTCCAAAGCCAACAAGTAATCCTTTTATGGGTGGAATGCCTGGTGTTCCAGTTGGTAATATATTTGATGGAGTAAAACAACCTGGTGGATTTAATGTAGATGATATAGTTAAAAGAATAGATGCTAAAATTGCTGAATTGGAAGCTGAAGAAGCAGCTGAGAAAGCTAAACAATCTGGTAAAAGTGTTAATAAAAAAACAACTGAAAAACCAGTTGAGACTAAAATTGAAGAAAAGAAATTTAAAAGAGAAGAGATTACTGATGATCAATTCTTTGATGATTTCTTTAATGACGAAGACGATTATTAATCGTCTTTTTTTAATAAAAAATAGTTCTAATGAACTATTTTATTTGTCTTTTTTTTTATTGTTGTTTTTGATTTTGAATCTTCTATCCAATTTATTGGTGTTACATCTTTTAAAGCTTCACTGGCTGTTATTGTTGGTCTCTCTTTTTGAAAAAAACCTTTTGGAAATTTTGCAACTTCTTTCTTTTTCATAACAACCTCCTTTTGCTATATAAATTATATTCAAAGCATAGCTAAAATATTAATATATAAAACTACATTTATTCTATCATTGTTGCTAATGAATTGTCAATTTTATAAATTTGTTATAATATTTCTTTCTTTATTTTTATCATGAAGTTTTATAATTAATTGAACTAATTCATCTAGTAATTCATCATCTATATGAGCTATTTTTTTGTATTCAATTTTATCCTTTTTAAAATAGAATAAATCGTCTGCTCTGATATAACCTGTTTTATCATTTAATTTTTTACCAATAATTTGATTAGGTTTAATTTCTAAATTACTTTCAATATTTAGTTTGTGCTCTTTGTGTTTATCTGAATGAAAACTACACATTACATTTGAAACAAAGTCATAAGCATAACCTTGAATATAATCAGGTTCATCATTAATAACTACAAATGAATGTCTTGGTATTATAACACCATTTTTATCTTTAAATTCTTTTACAACAATAATATCTCCAAGTTTACACATTCTATATCGCCCCCTATCACTATGTGTACAGCCATATTATAGCAAACATACATTCGGTAATCAATGGGTTACATTTACTTTTTAAAATTTTTATTTACTTATTTTTATTATTTAATAATTTGACAGATATTTAAATATTTATATAATAATCAGTAACTTAAGGAGATGATTGTTAATGGATCAAATCAATAATTTAAAAAAGAATATAAAAGAGGTACTTATCTTAGATGAAATAAATATAATTGATGATGAGATTAGTCTTTATCAAGATGTAATTGATTCATTTCCAAAAGGATTATTATATGGAATGGTTAGTAATAATATAATAGGACTTTATGGTATATCTAAGAAGTTTAATTTTAATAAATATTTACTTGATAAAAAACAAGTTTTTGAATTAATAGGTGACTATAATATGTTAGTTAAAAGAAGATTTAGACTTTCAAAAAAATTAACCAAAATGAAAAAAGAAGCCTTTTTAGAAAATTATGTATCTGAATTATCAGATAAGCCAAAAGTAAAAGCTAAAAATTTAAAATAGAACTTTTTTTAAATATAATCATATAATATATTAGGGTGATTATAATTGAATATAACTATTGAAGAGTTACTTAAACTAAGTAATATTAATATTATTGATTTAAGGAGTAATCAAAGTTATAATAATAATCATATAAAAGGTTCAATTAATATTCCACATAATATTTTATTAGATAATCCATTTAAATATTTAGATAAGTCTAAAACGTATTACTTATATTGTCAAAAAGGTATTACGAGTAGAAAAGTATGTAGTATTTTAAATTTAAAAGGATTTAGAGTATATAATATAATAGGTGGATATGAAGAGTGGATTTTAAAGAGTTAATTTAACTCTTTTTAATTTGTTAGATTTTTGATTGTTTGGTATAATATGCTCGAATGGAGTGTTATTATGAGTTTAGAACAATACTTAGAATTATTAAAAAATAAGTTTAAATATAATGATGACTTACTTAATGTTTTAAGAAAAATAATACCAGCACTTATTCTTTATTATGGAGAAGATAAAAAGAAATTAATATTGAGTGCAATAGAAGATACTGAAATTCATATTCAAAGCGAAAATGAAGATATGTATGATTATTTAAAAAAGTATTTTAAAGTAAAAAAGAATTGGAATATACCTTTAAATGGAGCAAGTTTTTTTGAAACAGAGTATACTTTGTCAGGCAAGACACTTTCTTCTAATAGCTTAATATACTTTATTCAAAATCATTATGGTACATATACTCCTATTGATTATAGTGATAATACTTTTATAATTAATTTAATACATGAGTTATGTCATTTAGTTAAAACATATGGAACAATAGATTTAATAGATAGAAGATTCCAAGTTAAATCAGGTGTCTTAAAAGAGTATTATAAATATAATGTAAGTAATGGATTATTAGTTTTATATGAAAATGAGCACTTAGGTCTTGAAGAGGCTTTAAATACAATTGATGAAGAAAATATTATGAATTTAGTAAATCTTGATTATGATAAACATAGTGGATATAATGAAATGGCTAATGTGTTAAAAAGATTATTAGATAATGATGAAATAAAAGATATATTTAAACAATCAGAATTTGAATCAGATATATGGATTGATTATTTTAAAGAAGATTCATCTAAACTATCTAAGTTGTTTGATGAATGGTTAATCTTAATATATACTCCTATCGATATTAGAATTATGGATGATAAATATCAAGATAAAATAGATACTATTAAAAATAAAATAAATAATCTAATTAATAAATATAATAAGAGCAATTTAACAATTTAGCTCTTTTTTTATGTGAATTATTTGATGCATTGTTACAATTATTATATTTATACTTGATGCGATAATAAGAGACCATAATCCTATTTTTAAATATGATAAAACAAATAATAAAATGGTTCTTATAATCATACCATATAAAGTTCCCATCATGGCTGTTTTAGCCTTACCCATAGCTTGTAAGCTAGATGTTAAGGGAGACTGTATATAGTGTAGTAGACAAATTGGCGCAAGTACTTTTATATAAGCTATTCCCTCAGTTGTATTATATAAAAAATTAAGTGGTATATTTGGTATAAACATAAAAATAAGAGTACATGGTATTCCAATAACTAAAGAATAGAATATCGCTTGATTTATTCTTCTTTTTATAAATTTCTTATTATTGTTAGAGTAAGCATTACTAACAACTGGAATTAAAGCTTGTGATATAGCAAGAGTAAAGAACGATGGAAGTAAAATTAAAGGCATAACATATCCATTTATTATTCCATATTCATTAATGATAAAGTCATTAATATAGAATTTAGATAACACAAAGGTTAATATAATAGGTTCTAAAAAATATCCTATATTTCCAATTAATCTACTACCTGTTGATGGAATACTAATACTAAGTATTTTTTTAAAATAATTATAATTAATTTTAAAATCACTTCTTTTGATTTTAATGTTTTTTGGAGAACAAATTAAGAATATTATAATTGATGATAATTCACTTATAATACTTATTAAAAATAAAAATGCAACAGTGTATTCAATATTAATTTTAATTATTTTTGGAACAAATAAAACTATTAAAATTAGTCTTATAACATCTTCCAATATATTTGATATAACATGTGGAATTATTTTAGTTTTTCCAAAAAAATAAGCTCTTAAAATAGATGAAATTGATATGAATGGAAGAGTAAGCGATATTGCTATTAAACCAAGGTAACATCTTTTTTCATGAAGAAGATTAACCGCTATAAATTTAGAAGATAAAATAAGTATAGTAATAACTATTATATTAATAATCAAGGAAATTGGAATAAGCCCTAAAACCAACTTTTTATTACTATATTTTTCTTCAGCAACAAGTTTTGATATAGCAACTGGAAAGCCTAGTTGAGTTATGGCTATAAGTAAGCTAAATGTTGGCATAATTAGCATATAAATTCCTATTGCATTTGTACCTATTAGTCTTGTTGTAATAATTTTTATAATCATGCCTAGTATTTTTGTTATAAATCCTCCAATAACAAGTAGAAGTGTTATCTTATGCTGAAATTGACCCTGAAAAAATCGCTTTGATTTGGGTTAAT
>CAZFGE010000082.1:0-4617 GCA_964518415.1 uncultured Muribaculaceae bacterium | reverse complement strand
TTGTATCCTCTTCTGTAAGTTTAACAAATTTATCTCTACCATCAACTATTCTTCTTATATTAGAGAAAGGCTTTTCTCTTTCGTCTGATACTAGTAATACTATTCCTTCATCATTAGCATGACTAAGTCCTAATATTTTACTTTTATCAAATGTCATATAATTTAAATCTATTGCTGTTGTAATCATTTTTTCTAGTTTTTTTCCTAATATTACAACTTTTCTATCAGTTTCCATTAATTCATTAAATAACTCTTGTATACGATATAATTGAGCATCAAATATATTAAATAGTATTCTTGTATCAACACGTGTTAATTGTTCTTTTATAACTGGAGTTATTCTATTATTAGGTGATGTAAAACCTTTTTTATCAGCATACATAGATTCACTAAGTAAGCATAATACTCCTTGTTTACCAACATAAGCAAGTTTACCTATATCTGTTTTATATTCTCCTTGCATAGTTGAATCAAATACAAAGTTACCAGTATATACAATAGCTCCATCTTTAGTATTAATTACATAACCTACATTACCTGGAACTGAGTGTGTTAATGTGATTGGAAATACTGATACATCTCCAAATTTAATTGCCTTATGAGGTTTTATAACCTTTAATTTAGCATTCTTAATTCCTTCTTCTTCAAAGTCATTTTTAATCATCTCTAAAGTAAATTCAGTACCGTAAACATTTATATTAGGTAGCTCACTTACTATATCAAGTAAAGCACCATATTGACTATCGTGTCCATGTGAAATAAATATACCTTTTATCTTTTTTTCATTTTCTTTTAGGTAATCATAATTTGGAATAACATAATCGATACCAAGCATTCTATCATCAGCATATTTAAGCCCAGCATCAAGTACAAATATAGAATTATCTACTTCTACAACATACATGTTTTTTCCGTTTTCATTAAGTCCACCTAATGCGAACATTTTAATTTTACTCATAAATTCTCCTTTCTAAATATTTTTATACATAATAAAAGACTAACTAATTATATCAAAAAATAATTAATTAGTCTACTTTTAAACTATTTAGTTAGCGTTTAAATATGTATTAATCTTATTTTGATAATAATTTTCAATTCTATAATTCATATTAGAATATCCAATTATTTTATTAATTAAATCTTCTTCATCACTTATAACACGACCAAATGTACATTTTCTATTTAATCCATTCATTTTATCAAAACGATAATATATAATTGGTTTTAGTTTTTTTATAAATTTTTTATTAACTCGAAGATCATCAGTAACTAAAAGATTTGCCTTTTTAGTATTAAAAAATCTTTTTCTAACTATTCTGTCAGATTTAAAAGTTACTTTCTCTTTAGAATAAAAGTAGATTAATGTATTTCTTTCTTTTAACATTTTAATTAAAGTTTTATTATTTAACAATTTAGTCCATCTTTTAATATATTTATCATCCGTACTTTTATATGATGGCACTATTGCAATAATTGATTCATTTTTCATACGTCTCCCCCTCAAACATTTATGGCATTTATTATAGCATCAAATGGGGTTTTGTCAAATTATTAAAAGCCTATTTTATTATAGGCTTTTTAGTTTATTTATAATGTATTTTATACCATCTACTTGATTTTTTTTGTTTAATTTAGAACCTAGTGTAATACTACTTAATGAAAGCTTTAATTTACCGTCATTTGTATATATATAAATTAGTTTTCTAATCAATTGATTTTTAACTTTTACTTTTTTTATAGCATCAAAATCTATATTTAAAGCATCCATCATTTGACTTGTATTAAAGGTATTAATTGTTGCGAATGCTATATATTTATCAGTTATACCAACATAACAATATTTGTTTTCAAATGCAGCGAATGCACCTGCAGCGCGCCCATATTTTTTTAATACTTTTTTAGTTTCTGGTACAATTACACCCCATACGGTTGCTTTATACTCATCTAATTCATCTTCTTTTATACTATTTAACATTTCTATTTTTTCTTCTTCTGTTAAAATCATTTTTACCTCTCCTTAATTTGTTTTAAAGTTTTCAAATCCACTTCTTTTAAACATTTTTTCTAAATCATAGTTAGAATAGAATACTATTGTAGGTCTTCCATGTGGACAGTTAAATGGATTTTTACATTTTTTTAGATCCTTAAGTAATTCAGTTAATTCTTCTTCTGATACATATTGATTAGCTTTTATAGCAAGCTTACATGCAAGCATTGTAGCAGCACTTTCATTAAATTTTTCAATATCAAATTTATCTTCTAATGTAACTATTAATTCAATTATTCTTTTAATTGAATCTTCAGCTTGTTCTTTAGGTATCCATGTTGGATGAGATTTAACAATAATAGAGTTTATTCCAAATTCTTCAACATCAAATCCCATTTCTTCTAAAACATTAAAGTTTTCTCTTAAAATAATATATTCATTAGTAGATAACTCTATAGTTATTGGGAATAAAAGCTTTTCAATTTCTATATTAGGGCTTCCCATTTTTTCTTTAAATAGTTCATAGTTAACTCTTTCTTTAGCAGCATGTTGGTCTACTAAATACATACCAGATTCATCTTGGCATATTATATATGTTGAATGTACTACTCCTACATATGATAAAGTTGGAAATTCACGTTTTTCTTCCTCATCATATTTAATCTCTTCTTCATTAATTGTTAGATTATCATCTATATCAAATTTTAATGTTTGTTCTTCATACAAAACAGGTCTTTCTTGTTTTATCTCTTCTTTAGGTTTTATATCTTCTATAAAACTTGTATTCATAACAATTGGACTTTCTACCTCCAAATGAGGTATAAGTATTTTTTCTTTAATTTTTTCTCTTATCATATGAGAAACTAAATTAAGCAATTCTTCCATTTTAGAAAACTTAATATCCATTTTTGTTGGATGCACATTTACATCTACTAGTGTTGGATCTACATCTATATTAAGTACTACTATAGGATATCTATTATCAGGCTTATATGAATGATATGAATCATTTATAACTCTATTTAATTCTTGATTTCTAACTACTCTACCATTAACTAGTGTAATCATAGTATTTCTACTTGATCTATGCACCTCTGGTAGTGATATAAAACCAGTTATTTCATAATCATCGTCTGATATACTTACATCAACCATTTTCTTAACCGTTTCAATTCCATATACAGCTTTTATTACTTTTAATAAATTACCTGATCCATCTGTATTAAGTAACATACCTCCATTATTAGTTAAAACAAATTTAATGTCAGGATGAGATAGGGCAATTTTATTTACATAATCAGTAATACTAGCAAGCTCTGTATATAAACTTTTCATATGTTTTAAACGCGCTGGAGTATTATAAAATAAATCACTAATAATAATTTGAGTTCCACGTCTTGAAAGCGCAGATGCAACATTATCAAGCTTACCTCCATTTATTTCTACAAGTGTACCTACATCACTATTACATGTTTCCATATGGACATGTGAAACTGATGCTATTGATGCTAGTGCTTCACCACGAAATCCTAGTGTTGTTATATGAAATAAATCTTCCTCATCTTTAATTTTACTTGTTGCGTGCCTTGAAAAAGCTAGAACTGCATCTTCTCTATCCATTCCAATACCGTTATCTGTTACTTTAATCTCTTTAGTACCTGCTTCTATCAAATCAATTTTTATCTCAGTACTTTTAGCATCTATACTATTTTCTACTAACTCCTTAACCACTGATGCACATCTTTCAACAACTTCACCAGCTGCTATTTTATTAGCTAATATCTCGTCCATTTGTTTTATTCTTGACATATTATCACCTAATCAATTATAACAAAAAAACTATTGAATTTTCAATAGTTTTTATTTAGTAGTATAACTTACATAATTGATATTATCTTTAGTAAACATATCATATGTTATATCATTAACAATATAATATCTATGTGTTACACCTTCGCTATCAACTTGTGTATCGTAAGCACTTGGCCATGATGTTATTTTAATATTATTATCAAGTACTATATCAATATAGTTTATAGCATCTGTTAATGTACCATTTTTAAGAGTACTTCCTTTAGCACTAGCAAGTAATATTCGTTTATTATGTTCAAGTTTAGTTAATTTAACATATGTATTATTAACATCTGAATAAATATTTGTAAATACATTTGTATTTGGAACTAAGAAGAAAATTGTTTCAATAGTTGTATTACTATGTAAATTATTGTTAATAATAATATATTCTCTAATGTGACTTGGGTCATTTTCATTAGTTAATGAATTAAAGTAATTCCAAACATCATTTACAATGCTCTCTTCTAATTTACCTAATTTTATTATAAATGTTGACCATAATTCTTCACCTTCAGATTTATTAGCAAGTGTAACTGTATCAGCTGAATTAAATAAAGCTTCATCTAAATCTTCATTAGCAATTACAGTTAAAATAGCATCAGTAAATGATAAAGTTAATAAATCATTTTCTTTTGTTGTATTTATACCAAAGATTGCTCCTTCAAACATTTTAGCAAATCCGCCTAGTAAATCTGAAGAATCTTCCATATAACTATTAATATAATTAGTTATTTTATTTTTATTTTCTTCTGTTGATATAGTGCTTGATGCATATG
>CAZFGE010000081.1:0-4752 GCA_964518415.1 uncultured Muribaculaceae bacterium | reverse complement strand
TATTTAGCAATTAGCGAATTATAATAATAATATTTACCATTATTTAAACAAATAATATCAGATAAAACAGTGTTCTTTTTAAATATTGGTAAAATACATTCATAATCTTCATTTTTAAAATTTTTTATTTTTTTTATTACATTTTGTTGTTTAGATAAATTTTTTAAAGTTTGAAAAGTAAATATAGAATCTTTTTTACTTATTTCAAAATAGTAATTATCTAATTCACCTTTTGTTCTTCTTACTCTTTTTTCAACAACTTTATAACCATTTAATTTATAAATTGAAGTATATCCTTTTGAAAAGTAGCTAGATAAAAAACTAACAATAACATAAAGTGCGAAGAAAAATATTAAAAATCTATATACTTTTTTCATAAATCCTCCATAATAAAGTGCATATATAAAGCACACTTATATTCAGTTTTAAATATTAAAGGTAATTCTTTATTATCTATTTGATTATATAAATATTTAACAATATATTTTTTATTAATTAATTTTTTTAATCTTTCTATTTTTGTTGATTTAATAGCCTGTTCACCTTTAAGTTTTAAAAATCTAGAAATTAACATTTTGTTATATTTTTTTATATCATAAATATAAGAATCATCTATTTCAAACATAGCACCTAGTTTTTCTACTATTTTAATATATTCATTATATTTGAAATCAATATTATATCTTTTATAATTTTTCTTTAAATCATTTAATCTAAATGTATATTTATCACCATCTAATTTATTAAAAGTTTTAAAAGTATCATTATAACCTAATCTCATAGCTCTTCTTGCCATTTTAGAATCAAATACTAAGAAAGATCCAATATCATTTTTAGGGCTTATTGTAATTATTTTTATATTATTGTTTTTTACTTTTTGTTTTTTACCTACCTCTTTTAAATCAACAGCTATTACTTCATCCGCACCCATATCAATTGCTAAGTTGATTGGTAAGTTATCAAAGTATCCACCATCTATATATTCAGAGTCACCAATTTCTTTTTTTTCAAAAGCAGGAAAACATGATGCGGATGCTACTAAATAATCAGATAATTTATCTTTAGGTATTTTATTTTTAGTTAAAATAAGTGGTTTTAATTTTTTAATATTATATGTAATTATTCCCATATCAATATTTGATGAATAGAATCTATTTAAATCAAGAGCATTATCAACAGTTTTTTTTAAGTTATTAACAGTCATACCACCTTTAATAATCTTTTTAGCATAACTTCTAATTACTTTATTTTCATTTATTTCTTCATCTATAACTTTATCAAAACACATATTTTTCCATAATCTTATTGCTTTAAAATATGTCTTTTGTGTCATTAAAGCAGCATTAAGTGCACCAACACTTGTACCTGTTACAATATCATATTTAATATTTAGTTTTTTTAAAGCTTTCCAAACTCCAATTTCATATGAGCCTTTAGAGCCACCACCTGATAAAACTATTGCTCTTTTCATTTAAATCACCAATTTAATTATACACTTATTTCATCTTTTTTTAAATAATAGGTGTTTAATTCACACCAAATTAATTAAATATCATATTCTATAGTGAACATTAGAAAGGGTGAGGTATATGTGCAATAACGATTCAAATTGTATTGGTGATGTTTTAAAGGTAATATGTGTACTTCAAAGAAATGCAGATTGTGGTGAAGCTTGTCTAGATACATGTGATAGAGGCTTCTTAGGTTTTTCCCCAACTACATTCAATTATAATACAAGACCTATATCATTATATTTATGTGGCTCTAATTCTACTCCACTTGCAATGCCAATTAGTAAAAGTCCAACTGAAACTGAAACATCAACAGTATTTAGAGTTGAGAAATGTGATGATGAATGTGCTACATTTAGAGTATTAACTCCAAATACTGATCCAGAAACAAGTGCTACAATTCCATTTTTAGCAACACAATCTTTCTTCACAGTTAATTTATCTTGTGTATGTGTTTTAAGATGTTTAAATGATACATTTGTTGAAGCTATATAAAATAAAAGACTCTTTAGTCTTTTATTTTTATATCTAATATATCATCAACATTTATATATTCACCATTTATATCAAGAAGTTTATCATCTTTTAATGCAATTATTTTTTTGTTTACTACTTTATCTTTTAAAGTAATCTCTACATTAGCTTTATATACATAACTTGATGATTTAAATATTTTATTTATTTTATCTTTGATCTCTTCTTTAGAATAAATTGGTTTATTATAGCTAATACTTGATACATAAAATCTTTCATTATTATTTAAAGTTTTATCTATTTTGTTTGAAAAAACACTTGGAAGTTTTTTTGCCAATTTTATCACCTCTAATTAATCTTATTTATCACACGCATAAGATATAACAAAACCAACAATTAAAAGACATATATTTAAAAAATTAAATGGAATCATTTGAACAATACCAATAATTGATGATAATACTAAAGATACAATTACAATATCTGTTTCATACTTATAGTTTTTTTTAAAATAATTTATTAGCTTTGATGTATAAAAAACTCCTATTAAAGTACCAAAAGAAAAAATAATAAATTTTATTGATAAAGGATTTTTAAAAATAGTTAAAAAAACATTATAAATATTTAAATTCATATAAATAGATGTTGATGAAATACCAGGTATTATTGATGTAAATGCCTCAGTAAGGCCAAGAACAAAATAAACTATATAATTGTTCATATTTAAATTAAGTTTAATTTTAAATAAAAGACTGAATGTAATAAATAATAAACCGAGTAAAAAAATACTACTATGTTTAATTTTGATACCTTTTATATAATTAGGTATTGTCCCTATAATAAGTCCAGTTATTAATGAAAGTGAAATTGAATAATTATTAATAATAAAATATAAAATAACTCTACTAAAAAGAGATATGGTAACTATAATACCAAGTCCTAAAGGAAAAAGATATATTAGACTATCTTTAAAATCTTTTAATAAGTTTTGTATTTTATAAATAGCTTCATCATATACATTTAAAGATATAGCAAGAACACTTCCTGATATACCAGGAATAATTTTTCCAATTCCTATTATTAAACCCTTTATAAATAAAATTAAAAAATTCATATATCACCATTAAATTATATGATTAATATACTTGTTGAAGACATAAATTTTTGCTATAATATGTATAGTTTAGGAGGAGTTTTATGAACTATATAAAAAATTTAGACAATGAACTTTTAAAAAAATTAGGACTTATAATTGGTGGAATTTTAGTTGTACTTATAATACTACTAATATTTATATTTATTAATGGTGGTAAATTAAGTTATTCTCAAATGGAAAATAGAATACTTAATGCTGCTAAAAGATACTATAAAGATAATGAAAAAGAATTACCTCAAAACAATAATGAAGTAGCATCTATTAGTAGTGATAAATTAGTTGAAAAAAAATACATAAAAGATTTAGCTAAATTATCAAAAAATAAGAAAGATACTTGTACAGGTAACGTAACAGTTACTAAAAATGATGATTTATATTATTATTCAGTAACACTAAGCTGTGGTAATAATTATGAGACTAAAAAACTTAAAGATGTAATTGCAAGTGATGTTGTTGAGACTGGTGATGGTCTTTATAAATATGATAATACATTTATATTTAGAGGAGAAAATGTTAACAACTATGTTTCATTTGCAGGATTAACTTGGAGAATCTTAAGAATTAATGCTGATGGTTCTATAAGAATGATTGAAACAACTAAAAAACAAACAACTCCATGGGATGATAGATATAATTCAGACAAAGATTATTATGTAGGTATAAATGATTATTCAGTAAGCCGTATTAAAGATTATATCGATAATGCTTATAACGAACTTAAAGATAATGAAAAAATCTATACTATAAAACAAGATTTATGTGTTGGTAAAAGAACAAAATCAGATACAAACAATGATGGTTCTATTGAATGTAATAATACAATAAACAATCAAAATGTTGGTTTAATTCAAATAAATGAATTTGCACTAGCAAGTATATCTGATAAATGTGTTAATCCACTTGATCCAAATTGTACTAATTATAATTATTTAGCAAACTCTGGTTATTTATGGACAATAACAGCAAATAAAGAAAATACATACCAAGCATTTAAAATAGCTGGTAATGGAGCCGTTGCTAACACTACTACTTATAATCAAGCAAGAATGGTTGTACATATTAATCCACAAGTTAATTATGTATCTGGTGATGGTTCTATCGAAAAACCATATAAATTTAACTAAAAAAGACATAATATGTCTTTTTTTATATTCTCTTTGCTTTTACTATTATTCTTTCATTTAGATTTAAACATGTAATAAGTATTAAGTCACTTTTATCAATAATACTAATGTTCTTTTTATCAACTATATCAATACTTTTAACTTGATAATTATATTCTTTTCCATTATATAATTTTATATAATCATTTTCTTTTATGTTTTTTAAATTACCAAAGATATTTTTTATAGCATGCCCTGCAAGTATTATATTATCACATTCAAGACTTTTACAATTATCATGCATGGTAACACTATCTATCATATTATAATCATTAATACCCTGTTTTATTTCTCTTTTAATATTCAATCTTTTTATTTCTATATAACCAACAATTGTAGTTTTAGATATATTAGTACCATTTTTAAATGTATTATTTATTTTATATGAATGTATACTATAATCTACTTTTTCAAAAAATAAGATAAAACATATTATAAATATTAATAT
>CAZFGE010000080.1:0-4801 GCA_964518415.1 uncultured Muribaculaceae bacterium | reverse complement strand
TATTTGATATTTTAAATGCTCTATAGATTTGCTCTAACAATATAATTCTGAATAATTGATGTGGAAAAGTCATTTTAGAAAAAGACAATTTAAAATTACTAAGTTTTTTAATATCATCATGTAGTCCATTTGAACTGCCTATAATAAATGTAATATTTGAATTAATCATAAAGATATCCTCTATTTTTTTAGATAACTCAGGAGAAGTTAATTCTTTTCCTTCAATTTCTAAAGTAATAATATAATCTTTTTCATTAATATGTTTAAGTAATAAGTCTTTTTCTTTATCAATTGATTCATTATCAGCTACTTCAATAATTTCTAATTTAGTATATTTTGATAATCTCTTAGTATATTCGTCAATTGCATCTCTAAAGAATTTTTCTTTTATTTTTCCAATACATAATATTTTTATCATATTTCAATCAACTCAGTTCTATCTTCTTGTGTTGATACAATGATGTCATCAAATTTAATATCATCTTCTTTTAATTTATCTTTTAGTGTGTTATAAGCAATAACAGGATCATTATTCTCATGAGAAAGGTGAGCTAGTATTACTTTTTTTGTATCACTACCTATAAATTTTGATAAATAATAAGCAGAATCTTTATTTGATAAGTGTCCTTTATCACTTAATATTCTTTGTTTTAAGTAGTATGGATATTTACCATTCATAAGCATTTCAACATCATAATTACTTTCAAAAACATATACATTTTTATTATATAATTTCTTATGATTTTTTTGATTTATATATCCAGTATCTGTTATATAAACAACAGATTTTCCATTTGATTCTATTATGTAACCATTAGAATCACTTGCATCATGAGATGTCTTAATAACCTTTATATTCATATCATCAATGTTAAAGTCATCATCAATTAAAACATAATTAATAACTGGAAATATTTGATTTAAATCATATAACATTTTTTCTGTTAAAAACAAAGTTGGATTATATTTTTTTATAAATACCTTAAGTCCATTAATATGATCTGAATGTGTATGTGATATAAGTATGGCATTTATTTCTTTTGGATCTACGCCTATGTCTTTTAATTTTTTTTCAACATACATAGAAGTAGTTCCTAAATCTAATAGAATTTTAGCAGAAGAAGAGGCAACAAATGTTGAGTTGCCTTTTGATCCACTAGCTAATGTACATACTATCATCTATACATACTCCATGGATTAATTCTTCTTCCACCATTCCAAGGTCTTCCTATCCATACTTCAAAGTGAACATGAGGTCCAGTTGCCCAACCAGATTGTCCTACATAACCAATTACATGACCACGTTCTACTGTCTCTCCTACTTTAACAGCTTGTCTTGCCATATGGGCATAACATGTATAATATCCATTGTTATGGTTAATACATACATAATTACCATCTTGATATCTATAAGATACTTCACTTACTACACCATTAGTTACGGCATATATAGGTGAACCATAACCTGTACCTGAAATATCTATTGCTGCATGAAGCTCACGTCCACCAGTAATTGGATTAATACGATAAATATAATCAGATGAAATTGTATAACCACTACGTGTAGGCCATAACCAGTTGCTTGTACTACCAACATTTGGTACATATTTTTCACCCTTAAGTACAATTTTATTAATTGTAGGTTTTCTAATTTCTTTACTTATAGGGTCAACATAGTTTATTTGGCCATTAACATATTTAATTCTTTGTGTGATACGTTCTAGACCATTTTCACCTTGTTGAATGACTTCTTCATCACCTAATACTTTGTTACTATCATATTTAAGTTCTGTTGAATAAGCAACTTCTTGATCTTTTACACTATATTCTTCTTTTACAACAGATAGTTGTGGATCAGTAATTCCAATATTTACTACTTGTCCTGGGAAAAGTAAATTTTTAGCACTTGTAAAATTAGGATTTGATATTAAAAATTCTTCAACACTTATCTCATTAGCAAATGCTACATCTTCAATAGTATCTCCAACTTTAACAACATATTCCTTAGTTTCAGTATTATTACCAAAAACTAAAAATTTTGCAAGTGATTGTGAGTCAGTATATACATTTTTAGTAACAGGTATATTAACCTTTTTTACTGTTATATCATCATCAACATAAATATTTTCAATAATTGTTCCTGTTTCACTAATTTCAGCTTGCGTTTTATCTAAATAATTTTTATAGTTATCACTACCAACAAATGTTGAAATAGTGCTGTCAACAGCTTTATTAAAAATATCTTTTGAAAGTGTATAAATTACTACATCTTTATCATTTTCTTGAGATTCTTTTTTCTTTAAAATAAATTGATATCCTTTAATTGTAAATGAATCTTCTTTTGAAATTTTATTATATATATCTTTTACTGTTGATACATTTCCTTTATAAGTTTCTATTTTTTTTATTTGAAGTCCATTTGGTGCATAAATAGTTTTAACCCCAAATTTTTTCTTGTATTGTTGATTTTGCTTATCAATATAACGTTCTAACTCTGTTTTTGAGTTAATTGTTCCTAACACTTTACCATTTAAATAAACTTGATAAAACAAATTTGGATTTGAATTAACTTTATAATTAAAAGCTAAAAGCGCTATAAAAAATGTTAAAAGTGAAATTGTAAATATAGTTGTTATCTTTTTCATAATTCACCATTTTCTTCTAGGAAACTTTCAAATTTAGAAATATTTTTTCTAAATAATAAAGGAATTGTTTTTGTTGCACCATTACGATGCTTAGCAACTATGAATTCACTCTTACTTGAGCCGTCTTCATAATCAACTTTTTTAGTATAATAATCATCTCTATAAAGGAATGCTACTATATCGGCATCTTGTTCAATAGATCCTGATTCTCTTAAGTCACTTAAAAGTGGTCTTTTATCTTCTCTTGCTTCAACACTACGAGAAAGTTGCGCTAGAGCTACAATTGGAATAGATAATTCCATTGCAAGAGTTTTAAGTGCTCTTGAAATTTCAGCAATTTCTTGTTGTCTATTACCTGCATATTTAGCAGATCCTGTAATAAGTTGCAAGTAATCGATTACAACTAAGCCTAAATCACCTGATTGAGAAGCTAATCTTCTACACTTAGCTTTTATCTCAGATATAGTCATACCTGGTGTATCATCAATAAATATTTTTGCATCTGATAGTCTAGATATAGCTTCATCTAATTTAGTCCAATCACTTTTAAGTAAATTACCTGTTGATAATTTATATCCTTCTATTTGTCCTTCTGCAGCAAACATACGGTTAGCTAATTGTTCTGCAGGCATTTCCATATTGAATATAGCAACTGTTTTATTATTTTTTATTGCAACATTTGTAGCTAAATTAAGAGCAAATGCAGTTTTACCCATTGCAGGACGAGCTGCAACTATAATTAGCTCACTACTATGAAGTCCACTAGTTAAGTTATCTATCTCATCAAAACCAGTAATAAGTCCTGTAATATTACCTCCTAGTTCTGATAATTGTTCTAGATTACTTTGAGCTGATGTAATAACATCTTGAATACTTCTAAATTCAGTACCTTTTCTTGTTCTAACTACATTAAGCATTTTTTTCTCAGAATTATCAAGTAAATCACTTAATGAATCATCTGACTCATATGCTTGTCTTTCAATATCAAGTGATGTTTCTATTAATCTTCTTCTAATAGCTTTTTCATTAACAATACTTATATAATCATCAATATTTGTAGGTGATGCAATAGAATTTATTATTTCACCTAAATATTCTACTCCACCAATTTTAGTAAGTAAGTCTTTTTTTTCTAATAAATCAGTAAGTGTTGTTATATCAATTGCTCTATTATTTTCATGAAGTTCTTTTAAAACATCAAAAATAATACCATGGTTATCTAAGTAAAATACATCTTTAGAAAGCTCATCTACTGCTTTTTCTAAAGCATACTTAGATAAAAACATGGAAGCTAATACTGCTTGTTCAGCTTCTATATTTTGAGGTATTTTTTTATCTTTCATAATATCACCTACTTTTTAGAGACTTTTACTTTTATTGTAGCTTTTACTTTTTTATGAAGTTCAATTACAACATCATGTACACCAAGAGAATCTATTTGATGATCTAATTTGATACTTTGTTTTTCTACATGATATCCTAAATTATTAATTGCTTCTTTTATTTGTTTTATAGATATTGTACCAAATACTCTATCTTGTTCTCCTGTTTTTAATTTAAATTCAAATTTTTCTTTTTCAAGTTTTTTAGCAACATCAGTTAATTCTTTAACAAGTAAAGATTCTTCTAATGCTTCTTCATTAACTTTTTTAGAAACTTTTCCTATATTATTTTCTGTTGCTTTTATTGCAAGACCTTTTTTTATTAAGAAGTTTTGAGCATATCCATCCTTAACTTCCTTGATTTCATTTTTTTTACCTTGGCCTTTTACGTCAGTTAAAAAAATAACTTTCATAATATCCCACCTTTTTCTCTTAATATATTATACTATAAAATTAGGTCAATGTCTTGCATTAATAAATAATTTTCATAAAAATAAAAGAGTAAATTACTCTTTTATTTTATTTGCCATATCTTTTATTTTTTTAAATCTGTGATATAATCCTGATTTTGTTATTTTATTGCCTGTTTCAATTGAGATAATCTCACCTAACTCTGTTAAAGACACCTCAGGATATTTTTTTCTATAAATAGCTGCTTCTTTTGTTTTATCATCTAATAACTCAAGACCATTAATAGACTCTATTTTTTCTATATCTTTAAGTTGTTTATTTGCTGTTTCTATTATTTTATCAACATTTGCTTGTTCACAATTA
>CAZFGE010000079.1:0-4843 GCA_964518415.1 uncultured Muribaculaceae bacterium | reverse complement strand
ATAGCTTCGATTAATTCAGCTTTTTTCATTGTTGAGTAACCTTTAACTTCTTTAGCTTTAGCTAAGTCTCTTAATTCTGCAACAGTTAATTTAGTTAAATCTTGGGCTTTTTCTTCTTTTTTAACTACTTTTTCAACTTTTTCTTCTTTTGCAGTTTCTTTTACTTCAGCTTTTTTAAAGTTAGGTTTAGAATCTCTTCTATTTGATGGTTTTCTATCGAAGTTTCTTCTATTGTCTCTTTTTTTAACTGTTTCTAAAACTTTATCCATGATGTTTTCATCATTTTTATCGTCTTCTTTAATGTAGTCAACTATTTTACCACCATTAGCTTCAACGATTGCATTAGCCATAACACCTGTAATTAATTTTACAGCACGAATAGCATCATCGTTAGCTGGAATAACATAATCAACCATATCTGGATCACAGTTAGTATCTACGATACCAAATACTGGAATATGAAGTCTTCTAGCTTCTCTTATAGCGATTTCTTCTTTTGAAGGGTCAACTATAAACATAGCTTGTGGAAGTTTATTCATTTCACGAATACCACATAATAATTTATTTAATTTTTCATATTCTTTTTTAAGACCAATAACTTCTTTTTTAGGTAATTTATCAAAAGTACCATCTTTTTCCATTTTTTCGATTTCTTCTAATTTTTTAACTCTTTTTCTAATTGTTCTAAAGTTAGTTAAAGTACCACCTAACCATCTTTCAGATACATAATAAGAATTTGAACGGATAGCTTCTTCTTTAATTGCTTCACTAGCTTGTTTTCTAGTTCCTACAAATAAAACTTTTCCTCCGTTTGCAGCTATTTCTTTTAAAGCTGCGTAAGCTTCTTCTATCTTTTTAGCTGTTTTTTGTAAATCTATGATATAGATTTCATCACGAGCTGTAAAGATATATTCTTTCATTTTTGGGTTCCATCTTTTAGTTTGATGACCAAAGTGAACACCAGATTCTAATAAATAACTCATTGACACTACTGCCATATTTCTCTTCCTCCTTTTGTTAAATCTTCCATTATTTCTAACTTACACCACCTAATAGGCACTAGGCATAAGAATTCATAATGTGACATTTGAAAAAGCCATAAGTATTATAACATAATTATATGCAAATATACAAGAAAAAAAGGCACAATATATACCTTTTTTATTATATTCTTCCAGTTGCGTGTAAGTAAAACATATAAATTGCCATTAAAACTAAAATTGTATTAAATATATATCCTAAAATACTAAGTAATTTATTTGATTTATATCCAACAGATGCAAGTCCAAATCCAGCTAGTCCAAATATAAATGCTTGAGTATATCTTAATCCTATAAACCAATATACTAAAATTCCTCCAACACCCATTAATATAGATAAAAGTGCTGATTTAGTTTCATCTTTTTCTTGAACAGGTTGGTCATTTTTAGGTATTTCAACAGGCTTTATCTCAGCAGTATTTAATTCTTCCTTATTTAAAATACTTCCACATCCCATACAAAATCTATCTTGTTCATTATTAATTGTTCCACATTTTTCACATTTCATAATTATTCCTCCTATTTTAAATTTTCTAAAAGTCTTGCTAAATCATCTACTCCCGTATATGCTCTAGCTATTTTTATTTTTTTATTTTTAAACTGTTGCACATTATTTAATAATGTATAATCACAATTTATTATATAATATCTTTTTGTACTAGTAACACTATATACTCTATCAATCTTAGTAAATAACATTCCTTTAACATAATGATAATTTGCTAGTGCTGCTGCTATAAAATTTGGATTTTGCATTAAATCCGTTGCTCTTTTTACACCAATAATTTGTGTAGCAGCTCCAGCAATATTTGCAACATCTCTAACAGAATCTAAACTATTTGGTAATCTGTTTCCTAATCTAGATACCCCTTGTACATTATTTAAAGATTCTATTAGATAAATTGACCCGTCATCAGTTGTTGCATATGCCTTATATTTATCTCTAAGTCTAATTCCAGCAATTGTTGAAAAATAGATTATGATGCCAGCAAATGAGAAAACTAAAAATCTCATAGACTCATGTCCCATATTTAAATCAACTAAAAGAAATGTAGCAATTAAAAAAACTATAATTGACATTACTATTTCAATTATTGAAAATGCAACTTTATTTTTTTTAGCTTCTTTTTTTGAATACATAAATACTCTATTAATCATATAATCCTCCTAACTTTTACCGCATTATAATTATATCAATATAGATTTTATTCATCAATGATTCTTTACAATAATTTACAAAAAAAAGAATATTTCTATTCTTCTTTATAATCTAGTGATTCTATCTCAACATGATTAATTGAATCAAATCTTTTTGTAATTTTCTCGCTTGTTGTATGAAGTTCTTTTACATCTTTTCCAACAGTTTCAATAGAACGTGATAATTTATCCCATCTATCTTTATAACGTTTAAATTCAATATCTAAAAGTTTAAGTTCATTATGAATTACTTTTGTATATTTATCTCTTTCAATATTCATTAAAATTACTTGAATAGTAGTTAATGTAGATATTAAAGTTGTTGGACTAGTTAACCATACACGTTTTTTATAAGCATATTCTATTAAATCAGTATGATATGCATTTATCTCAGCAAATATAGCTTCTGCTGGTAAGAATAAAATTGCTTGATCTGCAGTAACACCTGGTATTAGATATTTTGAAGCAATTGCATCTATATGTATTTTAAAATCACTTTTAAATAATTTTGTTGCTTCTATTCTAGTTGCATTAGATAGTGTTCTATCAACCATTTTAGAGTAGTTCTCTAGTGGGAATTTAGAGTCAATTCCAATTAATCCTAAAGGTTCTGGAGCAAATAAAGCACAGTCTACAATTGTACCATTAGAAAGGCTATATTGAAGTTGATATATAGTTTTATTATTCTCACCAAATACATTTTCCATAATATTTTTAAGGTTAACTTCACCATATATACCACGTGTTTTTTTATCTGTTAAAACACTTTGTAGTGATACTATATCACTTGATAATGTATCAATTTTCTTTTGAGCTTCATCTATTTTAGAAAGGCGCTCTAAAACATTTGTAAATGTCTTATTTGTCTTTTCAAAGTTTTCGTCTAATCTTTCATTAACAGCATCATTAATATGTCTTAGTCTATTTTCTAACCCATCATTAAGTTTTATAAAATCTTCATTTAAAGAACGTGTTAAATCATTTCTAAAGTCACCAAACTCTTTTACTATATTAGTCTCTAACCTTCCCATTCTCTCAGTTGTATCACTATTATTTCCTTTAAGCAGTATAACTAATAAAATAATTAAATTAATAGCTAAAAGCGTAATTATAATATATTCCATAAACCCTCCTACAAATTAAATTTCTTTGTTACTATTTTACTCATTATAAATAGTATTACTATTAAACTAAGCATTTCTATCATTAGTTTTACATTAGTTATATTTATAATTATATTTGATCCTACATAACTCCAAAAGAATACAATAAATGCTTTTGAAAATATAAGTGCGAATAAATATTTTTTATATCTCATTTTAGATAATCCTGCAGCTATATTAATTGAAAATGCTGGTGTGAATGGCATAGCTAGTATTAAAAATAAATTACTAAATGATATTTTATCAATCTTATTTATAAAAGCTAATATTTTACCTTCACCTTTTATTTTTTTTCTAACCATTTTTCTTAATTTCCTACACAAGAAAAAACTTACACTACATCCTATTATAGTTGCTATCCATGAAATAAAAAATCCTATAATACTACCAAATGCTATTGTATTAATTGCAATAAATACAGATAGTGGTAGTGCTGGAATAATTGATTCAAGTGATATTACAAACATACCAACAAATATACTTAAAAAAATATTGTTATTACTTACGAAGTCTTGTATAAATGTTACTACTTGACCCATAAAAGCTTCCATATCATCACCTATTATTTATTATAATACATTTTATTTACTTTTAAAAGAAAAATAGTCTTTAACATCAAAAAAAGAACTTATAATAAGTTCTTCCTATCCTATATTCTTTTCAATATAATATTGTTTTTCTTTTTCTAATTCCTCTTTATATATTTTATAGTAGTTATAATTTATCTTATCCAAATAACTATCTAATTCTTCTTTAAAATTAGGGTCATTATCTATATGTGCTAGATGAATGATTCTAGGAATTGTTGTAACTAACTTTCCTCTTTTACTTCCCTTTGGCATAAAATCTTCTATTTTTGTAGTTTTAATATATTCATATTTAGCTTTATTTTCTTTATTCTTTAAGAATTCACTTTTAGTTATTCTTTCAATATTAGATGGCATAAACATTTTATAATATAATTTTTTATCTATTTTAGCTAAAAGAGTTGGATCATATACATAGTCTTTATCTTCTACCCATCCATATCTAGATGAATCCTTGCCATAATTATATTCAAGATTTTTATTATTAGCTCTAACTAACTGAACATTATCTAAAGCAATAAACATATAAAGACTTATATTAACCCAGTCTCCTTCTTTAGTATTAGGTCTTAAATATTTAATATATAAAGATAATGGTATCGTATTTACAAATGTTTTTTCAAGTTTTTTATAAAAATCGCTATCAAATTTAAATATTTTTTTATTATCTATACCTTCTCTATATAAAGTATTAAGTTTTTTAAAATATAAATCCTTACGATATGTATCAAACATACTACCACCCCTTAAATAAATTACGGTTTATTATTCTAGCACATGTTATTTAATAAAGCAAATTAAAAAACAAAAAAAGGAACATATTTGTTCCTTAATTTCTTAAATGGTGTCCCCTACA
>CAZFGE010000078.1:0-4968 GCA_964518415.1 uncultured Muribaculaceae bacterium | reverse complement strand
GAGAATTAGACTTTTCTATGTTGCTCTAACACGTGCTAAAGAAAAAATGATAATGGTTTTACCTAATAAAGAAACAGAAGATATAAACTTAAATGATGATGTTAAAATGAATTATAAATCACTTGCAGATATGATGTATTCAATTCAAAATGTAACAGATAAATATTCTAGTGAAATCAATTTAGAAAATTTAAATCTATCTAAAAACTATAACTATTTAAAAGAATCAAATTATAAAGATAACTTAAATAATTCAAATGAATTATTAAATGTAAGTGAGATAAATCTAGATACTGATATACTAGATGAAAAACATTTTTCAAAAGAAAATTATAAGGTATTAACAAGTGATGAATATAACAATATTGAATTTGGTAAAAAAATACATAGTATATTTGAACACATAGACTTGCTTAATCCGGATTATAGCAGTTTATCAAACTTTGAAAAGAACAAAGTTGAAGCCTTTATAAATAAAGGACTACTTAATAATGTAATAAACATTTATAAAGAATTTGAATTTATGTATAAAGAGGATAATATAGAATATCATGGAATAATAGATTTACTACTTGAATATGATGATTCATATAAAATAGTTGACTATAAACTTAAAAATATAAGTGATCCTTTATATATAGAACAATTAAATGGATATAAAAAATATATAGAATCATTAACTAATAAGCCAACTAAAATATATTTATACTCTATATTAAATGAAGAGTTAAAGGAGATATAATATGAAACTCCATATATTAAAAATAATAAAAAAAAGTAAAATAGATAAAAAATATTCTATTAATGAACCTGTTATTTGTAAGCTTACAGGTGATAAGTGTATACATTCAGCGCCAGATGATATGGACTGCAATAGATATTGTAAAGTTTATACATATAATATGAGTAAAGCTTTTGAATTAATGAATCATAAAAAAAATTATTAAAAGTGTTTTTAAAAAAAATTATTTGTTGTATAATTTAGATAATAGAGGTGATATTATGGAAGTGAAGTGTAAGGTTTGTGGAACTATAAATGATAGTGAAAACAAATTTTGTAAAGGATGCTTTATTCCTCTACATAAAACAATGCAAGAGTGGACAAAATCAATAGAAGATAAAGTAAATGATGAATTAAAAGAAGAAAAAGTAACTGATGAGACTACATTGTTAGATCAAGTTGATATGAATGTATGGGAGAATATTCCACTTGAAAAAGAGGAAGTAATAAAAACAACTCCTGATATAGAAAAAGATAACTTAGATGATAAAACAACAGATATATTAAATCTTAATCCAGTTGATGAGATAAAAGTAGAAACTGTTAATAACGAATTAGATAAAACAATTCATATTAATACGCCAATATCTACAAAACATATAGATGATATAAAAGAGGATTTAAACAACTTATCAATTGTGAGTGATAAAGATGATAATCCTAATATTAAAAGTCCATTCGCACTTGCTTTTAAATTTGATTTAATATTTATTATTTTAACAGGTCTATTTACATATTTTTATGGAATTAAAATTGAGACAAATCAAGATATAGTTTATAGTGCACTTGCTACATTCTTAATATCTGGTATATCAACTATTTTAACATTTAAAAAACACTATCCATCTAATAAAGACTTAGTTCAAACATTAATGATTATATTTACAACTATTATTTTATTTGAATGTGCATCTAGAAGTATTCTTTTATATAATGCAGGTATAAATTATTTATATTATTATGTGTTTGTATATGTTATTTATATATTAATTACAATTGTAACAGTTAATGCTATAAATAGATTTATAAGAGCAAATAATAAAGAATATGATAGTAATTTTATATCAAAACTAAATTCATTTTGTTTATTTATAACACTTGTTTTAATTGTTATTGGTGCATATGCCAAAAAAACGAACTATGTTGTAATTGAAAAGACTATTGATGATGATACAACTGTTTCATATGAACTTCCTAGTGAATTAAATGACTATATAACAAGTATTAATAATAAGATAATAGAAAATACCAATAATAGCGCTGATTATAAAATACCTGAACTAATAACAGATAAACACTTTGTAGATACAGACTTAGATATTGAATCTGTAAGTTTAGCTGTTGATGACTATGGAACTGTATCATCAGGAGAAATAAAATATAATGGTGTTGTTTATAAATATAAGTATTAAAAAATTCAAGGAATTAACCTTGAATTTTTATTTTATCTAAAACATTTTTAATAGAATCATGAATAACAAGAGTTGCCTTATTATCATAGCTTGTATAATCATTGTTGATAATTACTAAATTTTTACCTTTAAAGAAATCTATAAAGCTACTAGCTGGATATACAGTTAAAGATGTACCTGCAACTATTAATAAATCAGCATTCTTAAGTAAATTTATCGACTTTTCCACAGTATAATCATCAAGAGCTTCTTCATATAAGACAACATCAGGTTTAATTATTCCACCGCAATCACAAATTGGTATATTTTTGCTATCAAAAACCACTTTTCCACCATAAAACTTGCCACACTTCATGCAGTAATTTCTATATATTGAACCATGAAGTTCCATTACACACTTAGATCCTGCTTTTTGATGTAATCCATCAATATTTTGAGTAATAATACCTTTTAATTTTCCACAGTCTTCTAATTTTTTTAAAAACAAATGGCATGTACTAGGCTCTTTATCTAGAACGTTCATTTTGTCTTTATAAAATTTATAAAACTCACTTGTATTGTTAATGAAGAAATGGTGAGATAGTATCTCTTCAGGTGGATATTTATATTTCATATTATATAGTCCATCTTTACTTCTAAAGTCAGGTATCCCACTTTCAGTAGAAACACCTGCTCCTCCAAAAAATACTATGTTATTTGATTCATTTATTATTTTATTTAACTCATCTACCATAAAATCACCTAATTTTATTATATATTTATATTTGATTATTTTCAAATATGTGCTATTATAAATTTGTGCTGGAGGGGTATTATGAAGAAGAAAAGTATAAAAGAATTCCATAATGTATTTAAAATGTTAAAAAACTATAAATTAATGTGTTTTTTATCATTTATTTGTATGTTTATATCATCAATGTTTGGAATACTTAATGGATATATTCAAGGAGAACTTTTAGAGTCAATTATAGCATCTAATATTAAAATGGCTGTTACATTTTTAGGAATTTATTTTATTGTTTTTTTTATAATGAATAATTTGTTTTTGCATTTAGGAACATATATCGCTAATAAGGTCGAGTTAAATTTATCTAAAAGATTATCAACATTAGTTTATAAGAAAGTTTTAAATTTACCTGCATATGCTTTTGAAGAAAAAACAACAGGTGAATTAATTAATAGAATAAGTAGCGATACAGAAGCACTCGCTAACAACTTAGAAGGTGTAATAGATATATTAATAAGCTTACTTGCTTGTATAATAATATTTATCTATATTATGTTTAATTCATATATAATAGGAATTGAAATTATTATATTCTTAATTCTTGTTTGTTTGGTAATGAAATTGTTTGATCCTAAGATGAAAAAAATAAATGAGAATATTAAGAAGACAAATGATTCATATGCTGCTTTATCAACAGAGACAATTAGAGGAATAAGAGAAATTAAAACACTAGGTATAAAACCTAATTTATTTAAAGAAGCAACTAGTTTAAGAGAGACATTGTTTAACCAAGAAAAAGAAGATATTAAATTTGATAGATTATATAGAATTATAATGAGTTCACTAAGAACACTTCTTGAAGTTGTTGTTTATTTAACTTGTGTATTTGAAATATCAAAAGGAAGAGTATCAATAGGATTTTTTATGGCTATGACATGGTATGTTTATAGATATACATGGTTAATAGATACTATAGTTAGAATGAATAAAATGTATCAAAAAATGTTTGTATCATTAAGAAGAATAAATGAACTAATTGATAATACATTATATGAAGATGAAAAATACGGAAGTGTTAAGTTAAAAAATATAAAAGGTAATATTAAGTTTGATGATGTAACATTTGCATATATTGGAGAAGATGCTACATTAAAACATTTTACGGCTTCTTTTGAGCCTAATAAAAAGATTGCAATTGTTGGTAAATCAGGTCAAGGGAAATCTACTATATTTAATTTAATAACAAGAATATTTGATGTAGAAGAAGGTAATATTTATATAGATGGTGTTAATATAAAAGATATAGATGAAGCATCATTTAGAAAAAATATTTCAATAATAAGACAAGAACCATTTATATTTAATAGAACTATTTTAGAAAACTTTAAAATAGTAAAACCAAATATAACACTTAAAGAAGTAAAAAAATATTGCAAAATGGCATATTTAGATAAATATATAGAGTCCCTACCTAAAAAGTATAATACTTTACTTGGTGAAGGTGGAGTAAATTTATCAGGTGGTCAAAAACAAAGACTTGCAATAGCAAGAAGCTTGGCCAAAGAATCCAAAATTATCTTATTTGATGAGGCAACAAGTGCACTTGATAATGAATCACAAGTATATATAAAAAAAGTAATAGATAAATTATCAATTGATCATACAGTTATTATTATAGCTCATAGATTATCTACAATAGTTGATTCGGATATAATCTATATTATTGATAAAGGAAAATTACAAGCTACAGGAACACATAAAGAACTACTTGAGTCTAGTAAAATATATAGTAAGTTATATAAAAAAGAGGATGAGATTTAACTCATCTTTTTGTATAAAAGTGTAAAATTATACATATAATATTATTAGTTAGCACTCTGACTTGACAAGTGCTAAAAATAGTGGTATATTTATAATGTGAAAGGAAGCGAGGATATGAATTTAATCCCAAAGAATTTTTATTTAGATGACATTTTTGATGATTTTGTACCTACATTCAATAGTAACAAAATGAAATGTGATATTTATGAAAAAGGTGGTGATTATCA
>CAZFGE010000077.1:0-5038 GCA_964518415.1 uncultured Muribaculaceae bacterium | reverse complement strand
ATTTGTTGGCATAGCAGTAATGATTTTTCAATATTTTAATCCTGAATTTTTCTTGATATCAGCTTTGTTAATTTATACAACATTTATAATGTATTTTACAATTGAAAATCCTGATGTAAAAATGCTTGAAAAGGTAGAAGTTGCTCGTGATGTAGCAGAAAAAGCAAATAGAGCTAAAAGTGATTTCTTAAGCTCTATGTCTCATGAGATAAGAACACCACTTAATGCTATAGTTGGTTTATCAGAAGATATAGGTTCATATAAAGATCAAGTACCTAAAGTTGTGGCTGAAGATGCTGAAGATATAATAAATGCATCTCAAACATTACTTGAAATAGTTGGAAATATACTTGATATTTCTAAAATTGAAAGTAATAAACTTGAAATATCTGAAATAGTATATCAACCAAAAGAAACAATTGAAGCTGTTGCTAAAATAGATGCTACAAGAATTGGTGATAAACCAATTGACTTTAAAGTTAATATTGCAGAAGACCTTCCATATGAATTAATTGGAGATAAAGTTCATTTAAAAGAAATAGTAAACAATTTACTTACAAATGCTATTAAATATACAGAACGAGGCGAAATAAACTTAAACGTTAGATGTATAAATAAAGGTGATTTAAGTAATTTAATAATATCTGTACAAGATACTGGACGTGGTATAAAAGCTGAAAATATAACAAAATTATTTACTAAATTTGAAAGACTTGATATTGAGAAAAATACAACTACTGAGGGAACAGGTTTAGGACTTGCTATTACAAAACGTTTAGTTGAAATGATGAATGGTACAATAAATGTACAAAGTCAGTTTGGTAAAGGATCTATCTTTGTTGTAAACATACCTCAAAAGATAAAAACAATAAGTGCTCCTTTATCTAATAAAGAGATAGATGAAGATGTAATTATTGATATTGATAATTATGGTGATAAAAAGATTCTTATTGTTGATGATAATACACTTAATATAAAAGTTGCTAGAAGAGCTTTACAAGACTTTAACTTTGATATTGAAGATGTTTTATCTGGACAAGAGTGTTTAAATAAAGTAGCTAGTGGTGTTAAATATGATCTAATATTAATGGATATAATGATGCCAGAGATGAGTGGTGAAACTACATTTAAAAAGTTAAAAGAGATTCAAGGATTCAATACTCCTGTAATTGCACTTACTGCAGATGCTGTTGCTGGAGCAGAAGAACATTATAAAAGTGAAGGATTTATTGATTATATAGCAAAACCATTTAAAAGAGAACAAATAAAAGAAAAATTAGATTTAATATTTGATACTAAAGCCCCTATTAATTGGGATGAAGTTCCTGTACATGTAATAGGTGAAGAAAATAAAACCTCTATATAAGAGGTTTTTTTGATATGATAAATCTAAAAATGTAAAAAATTTGACATATTTGGTATAATAAATATTGGATGTGATTATTATGGATAAAATTATAGTTAAAGGTGCTAGAGTTAACAATTTAAAAAATATTGATATTGAACTTCCTAAAAATAAATTAATTGTAATGACAGGAGTATCAGGCTCAGGTAAATCAAGCTTAGCCTTTGATACTATTTATGAAGAAGGAAGAAGAAGATATGTAGAAAGTTTATCTGCGTATGCTCGTCAATTTTTAGGAGGCTCTGAAAAACCTGATGTTGATTCAATAGAAGGTTTATCTCCTTCAATATCAATTGATCAAAAAACAACCAATAAAAACCCTCGTAGTACAGTTGGAACAGTAACTGAAATATATGATTATTTAAGACTTTTATATGCAAGAATTGGTATACCTTATTGTCCTGTTCATAAAAAGCCAATAACTTCACAAAGTATAGAGGAAATGACTAATCAAGTATTAAAATTAAGCGAAGGAACAAAAATTAGAGTACTTGCGCCTACAGTAAATGGAGAAAAAGGTACATTTAAAGATTATTTATTATCACTTAGAAAAGATGGATATGTAAGAGTTATAATAGACGATACTGAATATGATTTAAATGATGATATAGAACTATCTAAAACTAAAAAACATAAAATAAGTATTGTTATTGATAGATTAGTTATTAAAGAAAATATTAGAAGTAGACTTTTTGAATCTATTGAACAAGCGTCTAAATTAACCGATGGTAGGGTATTTATAGATGTAGTTGATGGTACTGGTTTCATGATGAGTGAGAAATATGCTTGTCCAGAATGTGATTTCTCACTTCCTGAGTTAGAACCTCGTATGTTTTCATTTAACGCTCCATACTATGCATGTCCTACATGTAATGGTTTAGGAGTAAATTATCACATAGATGAAGATTTAGTAATACCTAATCGTGATTTATCTATAAATGAAGGAGCAATCGTAGTATATAAGTCTGATGATAAGACAAATATAATAAATACACAAATTTCTACAGTTGCTAAATACTATGATATAGATCTAGATCTTCCAGTTAAAAAATTAGATAGAAAAAAATTAGATATTATTTTATATGGTAATGGCGAATTAATTGAGTTTAATTATGTATCTAAAAATGGTAATACTAGAAAGACTCTTGATTCATTTGAAGGAATTATAACTAATTTACATAGAAGATATATAGAAACTAAATCAGGATGGATTAGAGACTGGATAGAAAACTATATGGTTGAAGATACATGTTATATGTGTCATGGAGCACGCCTTAATGATGATGTATTAGCTGTACTTATAAACGGTAAAAATATATTTGAACTTACAAGTATGAGTATAAAAGACATAAGTAATTTCTTAGATAAATTAAAACTAACTAAAGAAGAGTTGGAGATTAGTAAACTATTAATTAAAGAAATACAAAACAGACTACATTTCTTAATCAATGTAGGGCTTGAATATTTAACTTTATCACGTAATGCATCAACGTTATCTGGTGGTGAAGCACAAAGAATTAGACTTGCAACTCAAATAGGTTCTAAACTAAGCGGTGTATTATATGTACTAGATGAACCTAGTATAGGTCTACATCAAAGAGATAATGATAAATTAATTAAATCAATGTTAGAAATGCGTGATTTAGGTAATACTTTAATAGTTGTTGAACATGATAGTGATACAATGCTTGCAGCTGACTATTTAGTTGATATTGGACCATACGCTGGTGAACATGGTGGTCGTGTAATGGCTGCTGGAACACCAGAGGAAGTTATGAAAAACCCAAATAGCTTAACAGGTAAATATTTAACAGGAGAATATAAAATAGAAGTTCCTAAAAAAAGAAGAAAAGGAAACAAATTATTCTTAGAAGTTAAAGGAGCAACTGAACATAACTTAAAGAATTTAAATGTTAAAATACCACTTGGTACATTTACATGTGTAACAGGAGTATCAGGATCTGGTAAATCAACTTTAGTTAATGAAATAATCTATAAAGCAATTGCTCATAATCTATATAAATCAAAAGAAAAACCTGGTAAACATAAAGAAATAAAAGGACTAGAAAATATTGATAAAGTAATTGATATTTCACAAGCACCAATAGGAAGAACTCCAAGATCAAACCCTGCTACTTATACAGGAGTATTTGATGATATAAGAGATGTATTCACACAAACCAATGAAGCAAAACTTAGAGGATATGATAAAGGAAGATTCTCATTTAATGTTAAAGGTGGTAGATGTGAAGCATGTTGGGGTGACGGTGTTAAGAAAATTGAAATGCACTTTTTACCAGATGTATATGTTCCTTGTGAAGTATGTGGTGGAACACGTTATAATAGTGAAACCTTAGAGGTTAAATTCAAAGGAAAAAGCATATATGATGTTTTAGAGATGACTGTAGAAGAAGCACTTACTTTCTTTGAAAACTTCCCTAAAATTAAAAATAAATTACAAATGCTTTATGATGTAGGACTTTCTTATATTAAACTTGGACAATCCGCAACTACATTATCAGGAGGAGAAGCTGCTAGAGTTAAATTAGCAAAAGAACTTCAAAAAAAGCCTACTGGTAAAAGTTTATTTATTCTAGATGAACCAACTACAGGACTTCATACTGATGATATTAAAAAATTACTTACTATTTTAAATAGAATAGTAGATAATGGTGATACAGTACTTGTAATAGAACATAATCTAGATGTTATTAAAGTAGCTGATTATATAATTGATTTAGGTCCAGAAGGTGGAGATTTAGGTGGTAAGATAATCGCTAAAGGAACACCAGAAGAAGTAGCTAAAGTAGAAGAATCATTTACAGGACAATATTTAAAAAAATACTTAAAATAACCAATTAAACATTGGTTATTTTTTATTAATATTTTTAAATTTATAAAAATAAACTTATATAGGTGATTATATGAATTTGAGAGAATATGTATTAGAAACAAATTTTAAAATTTATATAGAGCAAAACAAAATAGATATAGTTAATTATGACTCAATAGAAAGTGTAACTAATAATAAAATATCTCTTAAATATAATAATAAACTACTAAATATAATTGGTAATGATCTTGTTATAAAAAAATTACTTAATGATGAAATATTGATTGAAGGTAAACTAAAAAATATAGAATTAGGTGATTAAATGCTTAAAAACAATATTGATATATTAGTAACAGGTAGAAATATAGAACGCTTTATAACACGACTATATAGATCAAATATAAATATATTTAATATTAAATATATTAAGTATAATAAAGTTATTTTAACTATAAATAAAAATGATTATGACAAAATAGATAATTTAAAAACAATATATGAAATTGAAATAATTAATGTACATGGATTAGATAAACTAAAATTAATAATAAAAAATAATATATTTATAATAATGTCTTTCATTATAAGTATTTTTATATTGTTCTTATTATCAAATACTATTTTTAAAGTAGAAGTAATTCATAATGATAAAAATCTAAGAAAAATTATAAATACTGAACTAAAAGAAAATGGTATTCAAAAATATAATTTTAAAAAATCATCTAAAGAATTACAAAAAATAAAAAATAATATAGTTGAAAATTATAATGATCTATTAGAATGGATAGAAATAGAAGAAC
>CAZFGE010000076.1:0-5091 GCA_964518415.1 uncultured Muribaculaceae bacterium | reverse complement strand
AATACTTATAAGTTAGATACTCAGACACATGATATGAAAGATATGGTAAAAACTATAGGTTTAGCTAATGGATTTATAATAGCAACTACTTATGAGATAGTCTTATGCGTTAAGGGACTAACACTGCAACTCTTAATGGCATTTGCTGTATTTATATTACTAGATTTAATAGTTTATCACATAGTTGGTAAGACTTTGAAAGGAAGAGAATAATATGTACGATTTTAAAAATATAGAGAAAAAATGGCAAAAATATTGGGAAGAACATGAAACATTTAAAACTAAAAATGAAGGAGATAAACATTATTATATATTAGTAGAGTTCCCATATCCATCTGGAGCAGGACTTCATGTTGGACACGTTAGAAGCTATACTGCTCAAGATGCACTTGCAAGATTAAAACGTATGCAAGGATATAACGTTTTATATCCTATGGGTTACGATGCATTTGGTGCTCCAGCAGAGGAGTATGCAATAAAAACACATCAACACCCTAAAAATGTAGTTAAAAAGAATATTGAAGTGTTTGGTAATCAAATGAAATCAATTGGTTTTTCATTTGACTGGTCAAGAACATTTTCTACAACTGACCCTGAATACTATAAATGGACACAATGGCAATTTATACAATTTTATAAACATAATATGGCTTATAAAGCAGTCACTAAAGTAAATTGGTGTCCTAAATGTAAAATGGTTTTAAGTAATGAAGATGCTGCTGGTGGAGTATGTGAAAGATGTGGTACACAAGTAGAACAAAGAGAAAAGAGCCAATGGATGCTTAGAATGTCAGATTACTCTGAAGACTTACTTAAAGGACTTGATGATACTAACTTTGCTGATAAAATTAAACTTGGTCAAATTAACTGGATTGGTAAATCTACAGGTGTTGAGATGGATGTAGATATTGTAGGTGGAGGAAAATTCTCAATATTTACAACTTGTATTGAAACTGTATATGGTATTACATTCTTTGTTATCGCACCAGATGGAAAATTAATTCAAGAATTAATGCCAAGAGTTGAAAATAAAGATGAAGTAGAAGCTTATATTAAAGAAACTTCTTTAAAATCAGCAATGGATAGAACTGAACTTAATAAAGGTAAAACTGGAGTAGAAGTTAAAGGTGTTAAAGCTATTAACCCAATTAATGGTAAAGAGGTTCCAATTTTCTTAGGTGACTTTGTATTAGGTGATTATGGAACAGGTGCTGTTATGGCAGTTCCTGCTCATGATCAAAGAGACTATGAATATGCAAAAGAGCACAACCTAGATATTGTACAAGTTATAGAAGGAGATATAACTAACCATGCATTTGAAAAACATGACTATCTAGGTAAGGGCATAAAACTAATGAATTCAGAAGAATTTACTGGTTTAACTGTTGAAGAAGCTAAAGAAAAAATTACTGATATGCTAGAAGAAAAAGGTATTGCACGACGTGTTAACAACTATAAAATGAGAGACTGGGTATTTGGTCGTCAAAGATTCTGGGGAGAACCAATTCCAATGATATATTGTGATGATTGTGGATGGAATCCTGTACCTGATGATGAACTTCCAGTATTACTTCCAGATGTTACTGAATATGAACCAACAGATACTGGTGAATCTCCTTTAGCTAAAATAGAAGAATTTGTAAACTGTAAATGTCCTAAATGTGGTAAGCCTGCTAAAAGAGAAACTGATACAATGCCACAATGGGCTGGATCTAGTTGGTATTTCTTAAGATTTATGGATCCTAAAAACGATAGCGAATTCGCTTCAATGGATGCTATGAAATATTGGAATAAGGTTGATTGGTATAATGGTGGTATGGAACATACAGCACGTCACCTTTTATATGCTAGATTCTGGGTTCAATTCTTATATAACGTAGGACTTGTTCCTAATAAAGAAATGATATGGACTCGTGTATCACATGGTATGATACTAGGCTCAGATAATCAAAAGATGAGTAAATCAAAAGGTAATGTAATTAATCCTGATGATATAGTAGCTGAATATGGTGCTGATACATTAAGACTTTATGAAATGTTTATGGGTGACTATCAAATGGATGCACCATGGAATATAGATTCACTAAAAGGATGTTCTAGATTTATTGATAGAATTGTTAAGATTGGTGAAAAATTAAATGATAAATCAGGTTATACAAATGAAGTTTTAGCTAATAAAACAATTGCTAAAGTAGAGTATGACTTAACTCATTTAAAATATAATACAGCTGTATCATCACTTATGATTATGCTAAATGAATATGAAAAATTTGAATCTGGTATAACTAAGGATGACTATAGACTACTTTTAGTATTATTAAACCCAATCGCACCACATATAACTGAAGAGTTAAATGAGAAGTATAACTTAGGTGATGCAATTTGTAACTCAACTTGGCCTATATATGATGAAACTAAGATTATGGATGATACATTTAAAGTTGCTGTTCAAGTTAATGGTAAGGTGAGAGGAACTATTGAAGTAAAAGCTGATACTACTAAAGAAGAAATGGAGTCTATGGCTAAAGAGTTAGAGAACGTTAAAAACTTTACTGATGGACATGAAATTGTAAAAGTAATAGTTGTTCCTAAGAAAATAGTTAATATTGTAATAAGATAAGAATTAAAAAAATTCTTATCTTTTTTTGTATCTCAAGAAGGAAATTTAAAAAAAATAGAGTATGTTATTAGTGAGGAGTTATTTAGAAAGGAGAATTTAGTGCCTGGATTAATAAAAGAATTAAATGTAGAAGACATGATATATGAGATAAGAGGGTGTCAAGTAATGCTTGATAGTGATCTCGCCAAACTATATCATGTCGAGACAAAAAGAATAAATGAAGCTGTAAAAAATAATCCCAAAAAGTTTCCAGAAAGGTTTAGTTTTGTCTTGAATGACTTTGAAAAAAATTATTTGTGGTCGAATTTTTCGACCGCAAATATAAGTAATATGTCTAGAAGTAATCCAAGAGTATTTACAGAACAAGGTGTTGCTATGCTTGCAACTATATTAAAAAGTAAAAAAGCCGTTGAAACAAGTATTTCTATAATGGATGCTTTTGTTAAAATGAGAAATTTTATTAAGAATAACTTACTAGAACAACAAAATATAAATAATATAGTACTAGAAGATCACACTCATATATTAAAGATGGATGGTGATTTAAAACTTTTGCAAGAAGCTTTTGATAAATTAGAAGATAAAAAAAGAGTTAATGAAATATATTATGAGGGTAGTTATTACGATTCCTATTCTAAAGTTATAGATATATTTAATGAAGCTAAGGAAGAGTTAATTATAATAGATAATTATGCTGATAAAATATTATTGGATATTATAAAAAATTTAAATATAAAAGTAATTTTAATCACAAAAAAGAAAAGTAGATTAAATGAGACACTAATAGAAAAGTATAATAAACAGTATAATAATTTAAAAGTTATATATAGTGAGATATTTCATGATAGATATTTTATAATAGATAGAAATACAATATATCACTCAGGTACATCAATAAATTATATGGGATGTAAAATATTTTGTATTAATATATTAGAAGATAGTATAGTAAAAGAATCTTTATTAAATAAAATAATAAAAAACATTTGACATACATATAATTTTTATGTATATTTGATTAGGAAATTTAAAAAAGGAAAGAAGTGTATCCACACTCACCCGATTGAATATATCAATGGGTAAATGCCAAATTAAATAATTAATTAGGTAAATAGTGGATACATTGTATTCACTTTTTTTGTGGAGGTGTCTAGTATCGCAAAGGAAAGAGAAATGTACATTAACGATCAAATAAGAGCTCGTGAAGTAATGGTAATTGGTCCTAATGGAGAACAATTAGGTATTAAACCAATAGCTGATGCTAAAACATTAGCTGGTTATGCTGGTTTTGATTTAGTTTTAATCAATGATAAAGCTACACCACCAGTGTGCAAAATAATGGATTATAACAAATATAAGTACGAAAATAAAAAACGTCTTAAAGAAAACCAAAAGAAACAAAGAGAATCTAATTTAGAAATGAAGGAATATAGATTATCTGTTACAATTGATGTTCATGATTTTGATACTCGTGTACGTAATGCTAGTAAATATTTAGAAAAAGGTCATAAAATAAAAGTTTCAATTCGTTTTAAAGGAAGAGAAATGGCTCATACTGAATTAGGAAAAGAAGTACTACTTAGATTCGCAACAAATGTAGAATCTATAGCAGAGATAGAACAACAGCCTAAACTAGAAGGTAGATTTATGACTATGATACTAATGCCAAAAAAATAAGAGGAGGATTATTATGCCAAAATTAAAAACACATAAAGGTACTGCTAAAGTAATTAAAGCAAGAAAAAATGATTTTAAAATGGGTAGACCAGGAACAAGACATAATACTGGTTCTAAAAACGCTGCATCTAATAGAAAAGGTAGAGCAGGATCTGCTTTAGCTGCAAGCGACTTTAAAAGAATAAAAGGAATTTTAAGTAAATAATTTAGGAGGTAGAAGACATGGCAAGAGTTAAAGGTGGAAATATACATCACAATAGACGTGCTAAAGTAATGAAATTAGCTAAAGGTTACTTTGGTTCAAAACATAGATTATACAAAACTGCTAAAGAACAAGTAATGCATTCTTTAAAATATGCTTATAGAGATAGAAGACAAAAGAAAAGAGATTTTAGAAAACTTTGGATAACAAGAATTAATGCTGCATGTAGAATGAACGACATTAGCTATTCTAAATTCATCAATGGTTTAAATAAAGCTGGTGTTATTATCAATAGAAAAATGTTATCTGAACTTGCAATAGAAGATCCAAAAGCATTTGCTGAGTTAGTTAAAGTTGCTCAAGATGCATTAAATGGAAAAGTTAAAAAAGCTGAAGTTAAAGAAGAAGTAAAAGCTGAAAAAGCTGAAACTACTGATTTATCAAAAATGACAGTTGCAGAACTTAAAGAATTAGCAAAATCTAAAAAAATTGAAGGTTATACTTCAATGAAAAAAGCAGAATTAATCGATGCTTTAAAATAAGAAATTAATTTTTCTTATTTTTTTTTTGATTTTTTATAAAATTTATTATA
>CAZFGE010000075.1:0-5149 GCA_964518415.1 uncultured Muribaculaceae bacterium | reverse complement strand
TAAATATTAATTTTTTACTTCAAATTTATTATTTAATTTATATATTAATAATGAAATTAAATAAGTTATTATAAAAAATATTATAACTGCAAATATAATAGATGATGTATCACCCACTACAAAGCCATACCAGTCATATTCTTTTACTACTTTTCCATTATCTAAATGTGTAAGTATATTAACTATATAATATATAGCATATATAAACATAGATATTAAAGCTATAAATGTATATTTAAATCCTATTATTTCTTTTTCATATCTAACATATGATATAAAGGATAAAACGGGCACAATTAAATGAAATAATAAGTTAGTGTTTACATATAACAGTATAAAGTTTTTACCTAATAAAGGAGCTAGATATAGAAGAGTTACTAAGAAAGTTAATGATACACCAACTACTCCTATATATTTTAATACATATACATATTTAGGAATTTTCTCTATTTTTTTAGTTATTAAAAGCACTTCATAAATAACCATTATAAGCGAAGCTATACCTACAATAATATTTGAATCAACAGTATAAAATTTAAAAGACTCTACACCAGCATTATCAAGAAGTGTTGTATTAGTCATAAATTGATATCCAACATACATAAATATTGTTCCTAATAATACTAAAACAAATATAATACAATTAATAACCAAAGATTTTTTTAAATTAGAATCAATAGATATATTATTACTCATGACAATCACCTCTTATTTAATAAATATTATTTTGTTTTAACTAACTTCTTACCATTAGTTACATAATCATTCATTACTAAATTATCACTTAATCTAACAATTCTATATTCTGAATCATCGCTAAATAAATAATTAAATAAGTCATCTATATTAGGTACATAATCATAAAATAATATTTCATGATTATCATCATTAAATCCTCTAGTATTATTATCAAGTGTATTTAAATCAACATTTGAATTAGCTATTGCATCGCCATTTTCCAAAGTTATCTTATAATAACAATTCTCACAATATAAACATTCTTTTATATTACATAAGCCAAATGGATCATAAGCTGCACAATGGTCTTTTATACCAACTCTATATTGAAGAAGTGCTTTTCCAACTGCTTTTTCTCTTTCTTCTTTAGTTAGTTTATCTATCATAAAATCATCCTTTCACATTAAATAAATTATACCATAAAAAAAATAGATTACATATATATAATCTATTTTTTATTAATTTCATTTATTTCATAAGAATCGGTTTTTATTACTAAATTAAATTCTTGTTTAACTCCATCTGGTGATTCTAAAACAAATTTAGTTTTACCTGCATGTTTAAATTCAGCATGAACCATCCAATCTTCAATAGCTTCTTCATATCTAATATTTAATTTACCATATTTTTCATCTTCTAAATATACTTTATATGTATCATCAAAATGATACTCTCCATTTGATATTAAATCTGTTTTATATACAAATGGATATTTTATAGTCAAAATAGTCATTAGAATAAAAATTAATGTGCTTATAAATAATCCAACATATTCTATTTTTTTATTATTAAACATAACAATTGGATAGATAAATAGTGTTATAATACAAAAAATAGTAGTTAATAAGTGTCTTGGAAATGCGTATATAGTAGTTGCTAAATAAGAATTATAATGAAGTCCTAAGAAAACCAATATTGGAGTTAAAATTATTATACCCCACCACTTATCTTTTTTAATATAATAACCAATATAGCCCATAGGGATACAAGCTATTGTCCATAAAACCCAAAATCTATAGTAAGTGATAAATAATTTACTATGATTTACTATATCTTGAACTAAATATACTAATGGTTGACTTATTAAAAAGAAAATAAAACATTTAAGAGCTGAGTCTTTAGCTGACTTACTATTCGTAATTATAAATATACCAAATAAAATCCATACCTCAAATGATACTGTTAAATCTGTAAAAGATGTATCTTTCAAAGGTTTTATCATAGCCATTATGGCTGTATATATTCCAGCAATTATAGCCATTACTATTATTTTTTTCCATGTTAAATTAATACTTCCAAAAAATTTTCTCATTCTATTTCTCCTTATTTAATATATAGTTTTATTTGAATCATTATTAAACATTTCAAATGCTTTTATAGTTTCATCTCTATCCATACTATTAAGTTTTAATGTATCATCTACTTCATTATTCATAATTTTATAAATATAGTTATATATAAAGTCATCTCTTAAGCCAATACTCGCTGCATCTTCGTTAGTATTACCATAATATACAGTTTTAATATTTGACCAAATAATAGCAGATAAACACATTGGGCAAGGATAACATGATGTATATAAAGTACATCCAGTTAAATCATAACTTCCAATATTCTTACAAGCGTCTCTAATTGCCATTACCTCAGCATGAGCTGTTGGATCATTATTAGCTAACACATGATTAGAACCTTTACCTATTATTTTACCGTCTTTAACGATACATGCTCCAAATGGTCCTCCTACTTTAGTTATTACGTTATCTTCTGCTAATTCTTTAGCAACTCTCATATATTCATTCATAAAATCCTCCTATATTGTTTTATTATGTTCTATATTATTATTCTTTATATACTCTAAAAATTCATTGTAACTAAATACTTTACTGTCATCCATATTATATTCTTTGCACCAATTAATAGCCATATCTTTAACTTCATCAGTACATACAATACCTACTAGTTGTTCTGGATTTTCTTTAAAATTAACTTTTTGCATCTCATCTCTTTGCCTTAATTCAAAGTCTCCTTCTTTTTCGTTAAGTACAAATAATACACCACTTGGAAGACATCTTCTATATGATGAAAAATCTGTAAAATAGTCTATTGTTCTATTTATACTATTTATTGTAGAAGCTGAAATGAATCCAGTCTCATCACTACTATTTGTATATCCATTATATCTATCTGCTGTAGATGATATAGAATTACTTTTTATTATTTCTTTCGCATAATATACAGGTGTCCCATGAAATCTTAAATTTGAATCACTACCGACAATGTTTGTTAATTTTTCAGCAAATGAACTTTGAATTTCTAATCTACTATCTATCTCATCTTTATTATTTGGTCTAATAAAATCTGTTATAAGTAGACTCTCTTGATAATCATAATACCATCTTTGTAGATCATTCGTTAATCTTATTATTTCTTTTTTATCCGCATTATCACCCGCTTTATATAAACGGGCTAATTTTTCCTTTGTGTCTTTATAATAAAGTGCGAATCTTTCAATATCTTTTTTATTATTTTCTAAAGCCTTTTTATAATCTTGATATTCTTTTGTTCTTTTAAATTTCATTCTTTCCATAAAGTTCATAAGAATCACCTCTTTTTTAACTAAAGATACTTATATTATAGCACAAATAATTATTTACATGAATTATCATTTTCTATTGCAATCAATGTAGATACTATGGATATTATATTTGAAATAATTCCAGATATTGATAAAACACATATATTATATACTAACCATGGAATAAATGAATACATTGCTACTTTTTTTACATGTAGTTCATCTGCATTCCATATACCAATTAAATAGTAAATTGAAGCGGCAAACGGAAATATAGATATAATACCATCATAAGTTAAATACATAAACCCTAAATATATAAATACAAATATATATAAAAATCCAACATTAGATAATTTTTTGTGTTTACCTTTTTTCAAAATAAATGTATCTCTTGCAATAGCAAGTCCTTTAGTTATGTAACCACTTGGTGCATTTAACAAAATATAATGAATTACATTTAAAAAATTAGATATAATCATATTATCTAGTATACTTTTTTTATTCTTTTTATGATATGCACAAAGTGATACTATAAAAGCAATTAATCCTATTACTTGAGCAATTATATATATAACACTTTCCATCTTACAACACTCCTAATATTATTTAGCAATTTAATTATAACATAAAAAAAGAGTATTATACTCTTATTTTTTTAATAGTGTTTTTGTTTTTTCTAAATATTCAATTCTTCTTTTTAATTTTTCCGGATGATGAGCTAATGCATCACAATATTGAATTTTATATAAAGTATCCATTATATTTGGCATTTGACTCACCATTTCTTTTGTTATTGGCGTATCATGCATTTTAATTAAATAACATATATAGTTAATCCATTCATCATTAAAATCTAATCTTTTTAAAATATTTTTAGCCATTTTACTTGATACATCTGCATGACCTTTAAAGTGTCTAACACTTCCTTCTTGATATGAAAATGGTTTTCCTATATCATGCAATAATAAAGCAACACGAACATCAAAATTATATTCTGACATACCTAGAGCATATAAAGTATGATTCCAAACATCCAAATGATGATGAGGGTGTTTTTGATCAAAGCCAATCATAAACCTAATCTCAGGAATATAATCAAGTAATATATCTAAGTTATTATTAATAGATAATACAACATCATTTACAAGTAAAATCTCTTTTAGATTCATATCTCACCTATTCTATAATATTAATTATTTTTTATACAATTTAGATTTTACCTTTTGTCTAGATTTTCTAATTTGTTTATTATAACATTGAAATCTATCATTTATTTCACCTAAAGAGTGAGAATAATTAACCTCATTTTCTACAAAGTTAAAAGCATTTTCTAAACTTGCAAATTTCAAATTTAAATTATCCATATTACTATCAACAACTCTTAGATTGGCAAAGTATTCATCTATACTAATCTCTGCATGAAATCTCATTAGGCTAGTTGAAAACCTATTTTCAATAACATACCATCTTCTCCCAATTACTTCCATAATTCCTCCTATTTTATTAAATAAGCATAAATAGAAAGTGATAGCTTGTCTACTTTATGTCTTATTACATTATCTTTTATATCAACAAAATTATCATGTATTACTTCTAAATTCATTTTATTTAATTTATCTATATCTAACTCTACTTCATCTTTTTGTTCTTCAGTTTGATATTTATTTATGATATCTTCTTCTATTAAACCATCATTAGCAATTATAATATCTACTTTTCTTTTACCTAAATATTTATTTAAAGCTTTTATATGATCCGATGCTTTATAGTTATCTGTCTCACCTGGTTGAGTCATCATATTACATACATACATAATTTTTGCTTTACTTTTAG
>CAZFGE010000074.1:0-5170 GCA_964518415.1 uncultured Muribaculaceae bacterium | reverse complement strand
TTGCCAAGGCTGAGACGGCGGTTCGATTCCGCTCACTTGCTCCATTTGAAATTCAAAGCGAACTAATCAGTTCGTTTTTTTATATTATTAACCTATTTGTGTAATAACTAAATGTTCTAAAACTGGTTTTTGTTCCTCCAGCTATATACTTATATAATTTGTTTAATAAAAATTTATATTAAAAATACACCAATTATTATTTGGTGTATTATAGTAATAAAAATCTATATATTAATTAACTTTTTTGGTATATCTTTCATTAAATTTTTCTATTTGAGATTTTCTTTTTATTTTTTTAGGTTCTTTATCTATTTTGCACGAAGAAAATACATTATCACTTGTTACAGGAAACATAGTAATTATATTTTTAGAATTCAACAATGTAATAACTTCTATGTAATTTGCTTCAATTTCATCATTTCTTCCCGCACCTTCATATTCTACAATATAGTGGTTAAATATGTCACAATATTTAAGTGTATCTTCATCTAATTCAGTTATAATATCATTAGCTAATTCATCAATCTTTATATGAGAGTCAAAAACTATTCTTGATTTATAATAATCTGATTCAACAGTGTGTCTTTTTATATGATCAAGCGCTAAAGAAAAATCATAGTTTTTAATTTGTTTAATAGTATAGTTATCATTATAATAATCATAAATATCTATATCAAGCATTGCATATATTTGATTAAATTGGTGTTGATGAACTCTAATATATGATTTAGATATTTTTTTTAGACAATCTAAAGCTTCTTTTGTTTTATTTTGTCTTAAATATAAACAAACTTTTTTCCAATAAGAATCATTTTTATATTCTTTAATATCTCCAATACAATTATAATAATACTCTTCTAATTTATATTTTTTATTATAATTAGCTAGCTTTGCCAAATAAAAATAGCTACTTGGTTTATACTCACTATTATTTTTAATTAATTCATTAAATTTAATTTCGGCATCTTTATAATTATAATTAATTAAATCTATTTTTGCATCCAAATACATTTTAAAATCTTCATCAAGGATTTTTTTATTCTTCTCATATACATTTAAAGCATCATTAAAATATCCTATATCACAATAAGTATTAAAAATATACCCAACAGTATTTTTATTATGAAATGTTGTATACTTATCTTCATAGTTATGAAGTGCTATTCTAATATCAGTATATTTAGCTTGCTTTCTTAGTAATTCAATCCTATTGTCTAATTCAAATAAATTATTATTTTCACTTGAAGTAATTGCTTCAAGTGTACTATCATCAAACAAATTATTAGATAATTCAAAATCTCTTAATCTTTTAGAAGCTTTTTCAAAACCAAGTTCTGATGCTTTTTTATAGTGTTCAATAGCTAATGTTTTTAGGCCTCTTTTTTCATATTCTCTTCCCATTATATATGAAGCTTTATCTAACATATAATTATTTTCAGCCAAAATATTATAATATCTTTCAATATATTCATTATACATATTTGTAAACATTGCACATCTTATAAATTCAAAGCAACAATCTAGTTTATTTGGTGCATCATTATCTATCAAATCTTTTAATATTAATATAGCTTTCTTCTTTCTAACTTTTGGGCCAGTCTTATATAAATAAATTGCATACTCAAATAAAACATATGGATCATTAGGATATAATTCACAAAGTTCATTGATAATTATTCCTGCTCTATCCATATAATTCTTTTTACTATAAAATCTATAATCTTTTAGTCTTTGTTTTATGTCCATACTATCCCTCTTTATTTAATTGACATATAGTATACCACTTTATTTTAAAATAGTAAAATAAAAAAGATAATCTAGTTATCTTTTTTTTTAACCTTTTGCTTTGGTATTGAAAAATCCATAAAATAAGGCTGCATATTATTTGAAAAAATATTTTTTATTCTCTTTAATTGATTAGATAAATCTTCTGGAGTATCAGTTTCATGATGAGTTATAACTAAATTAGGCATCTTTTCAATTAATAATGATTCCAATATTTCAAATTCCTCATCATCATCAATACCACTAATTTGTAATATATCCGTTCTATATGAATAAGGATCTTTTTTCAAATCATTTACAAGTTGTTCTGCAAATAAATCTAAACTATCATTTAATCTAACTACTTGCTGCTTATCTTCTGTCATATTATCATTCCTCTTCAGGTATATAATATCATATTTTTTTACGTATAGCAAATATTAGAATTTTTTAACTTTCGGATTTTTTATTCTATCATATGTATCTTTGAATTCACCACTATAAAGTATTTTAGCATTATCTGTTGCTAGTCTATTTATATAACATTTATATACTTTATAATCTTCTCTATATTGAAGATTTGGTAAATCAGTTATACTACCAGAATATACTAGTTCAAAATCTAATAAAGATATAATATCTCTTACAATTTTAAATTTTTCAGATAATCTAATTTTTTTCTCACTATTGGAAAATGGCATTTCAATTTTATTATATATGTTTTCATCAGCAGAGAATATCATTTCATTAGGCAAGCTTTTTCCATATATAAACTTATATACTAAATTAGCAAATACTTCTGCATTAAAATAATCGTTTATTAATAATTCTGCAATTGCTGAAAGTTTTGAATTTCTTCTAAATGTAAAAGAGGCATTTTCTTTTTTATATCTTGATATAACTTCATCAAATGTTTCTAATTCATATTCTTCTTTTAAATCATTATCTTTTATTTTTCTTATATATTTAGCATTGTTTTTAACAAAACTATCTTTTTTTGATTTATCGTTTAAATTAAACATCTCATATAATTCATCATCAGATATATCATCAACACTTATTAAATCCCCAAAAGATTTTAAACTTTCTTTATAATAACCAATATCATATTGAGGGCGAGATAAAATTATTTTATAGTTTTCACTATATTTTTCTTTAAACTCTTCTTTTAATTCTTTTAACTTATCATTGCCTTTAACTCTATATACATAAATTTTATCCATATCATATATAGGAAATAAGCTTGACTTAGCTAAATCATTTTTAAAATTTGCATATTTTTGTTCTTCAATTAAATTACTATATCCACTATTAATTACTATTCTCATATTATTCTCCTAAATATATCTAATTATATTTTTAACACTTACATCAGGCAACTTCTTTATATATTCTTTATTCATTTTAGATTTTACACAACTAAAAACTTCATCTTTTTTTTCAAATGAAATATCATAATCCTTAAGTAATAATTCATTAACTTCATTAATAATTTCTAAATTCTTTTTATCTTTATCAGTTAACTCTTCAAAACTACTATATTGATCAAGTAAGTTTTCATACTTTTCAATCTCATTTTTATGAGTAAAATTCCAATTATATGCTTGAAGTGTTGAAGATTTAAGTGAAAAAGGATTAGTTTCACTTTTTAACATATCAAGCTTATTTATAACTCTTTCTATTTCTTTATCTCTAATATCTTCATCTATAAATTTATTATTTAATAAAATTGAACCAATTATTTTATTTTGAGTATTATTTATACTATTATAATTAAACTCAAATATTTTAAAGCCATTTATAAAAGCATTTAAGTTTTGATTATTTGAATCATTTCCAACTTTTGATATTTCATCATATTTTGAAAATAAATCATATGCTCTTTTATAAATATTATATATAACTGCATCTCTATATACTGATAAATTTAATAATATATTTTTTTCATCTTGAGTTATATAATTTTGAAGTGCTGAAAACTCTAGTTCAATAAGTGAATTAATATAATCATATTTTTCACTATTTAATATTGTTTTATAATTTTCAAGTTCCCTAATTAATTCTTCTTTTGATTTTACTTTAACTATCTTATCCATTTCTTGATCCCCCTGCTATTATAAGTATATCATATTATGAGCACTAAAAAAAAGGGCTAATTTATTCTTTTGTTGCTGATTTAAAGTTTTTATCAAGCACCTTTTTTAACGTTTTATAATAATTTAAGTCCACTTCTTCTATATGATTATCAACCACTTTAATAGGATTTACTAAATCAATTTCATATCCTCTTTTAGTATATTCACTAAATAAAGTATCGTTAGCATTAGATGTACATATTGTTTTAATTCCAGATACCCCTAATTTTGACATTCCTAAGAATCTAACAAACATATCATCCATTTCAAAATTAGTTAGTTTCAGCATTTTAAAGTACTCTTGCATTGGATTATCCATCTTATAAAATTGATTAAATGCTTCGTATAAATCTATATGAGCTGCAATAATACCCATAATTAACATATTAAGCTGTCTATCATATATTTTACCTTTTTCAATTTGAGGATATTTTGCATTAAAATTTAAATAAAACCTACATTGTTCTATTGTTACATATCCTCTATTTATTATTTCTTCAAGTTCTTTTTTATATTTTATTATTTCTTGATCAAAGTTTTTTAAATTACATTGTATTTCTTCAAATGGATATACAAGTGATGATTCTTTATGACCATTCACACCCATTGTATTATATAAAAAACCATCTTTTGTTATATACCACGCATTAGGAAGTTTATATCTTACAGGCTTACTTTCATATATTATATCTTTATTAGATAATACTTTTATAAATTTATCAAGTTCATTTAAAACATTTCTATAATATAGTTTATTTGGAAAAATATATTCTAATACTTCTATTTTTCTTTTAGAATTTACTAGGTAATTTTTTAATTCTTCATATGATAACTTTTCCGAATACAATCCATTTTGTATATTATCTAAAAAGCCATAGTATTTTTCTTCATCAATATCTGACATCATAGATATAATTTTCCACTTAGTATCAGTATTTTTTATTTTTTCATCAATCATTTCTTTTGTAACATTTTTATATAAATGATTTATATTTTTTAATTGACACAATACTTTTTGGTTTTGACTCAACAATTCATTATCGATATATTTTGTAATATAAATAGATGAATATCTATCATAATCAGAAAGTTTAAGCGTTTGATTTATAGGATCATCTAATTGTTTGTAATACTTATACATCGTTGTCCCTCCATTTAGTTATCTATTATATCATTTATTAATTATAAGGTAAATAAAAAAAGCTATTTTAAGCTTTGAATTTTTTGATTAAAGATAACTTCTGGTGAATAATAATCAGTCATTATTTTGG
>CAZFGE010000073.1:0-5369 GCA_964518415.1 uncultured Muribaculaceae bacterium | reverse complement strand
ATAATATTTTAAAAGAAAAAGATGATTCTTTAACTGGTGATGATGTTAAAGAAGGATTAACAATGATAGTATCATGTAAACATCCAAATCCTCAATTTGAAGGACAAACTAAAGGTAGACTTGGTAACTCAGAGGTTAGAAAGTTAGCTGATAACGTATTTAGTGAAGGATTTGAAAGATTCTTACTTGAAAACCCTGATGCTGCAAGAATTATTGTTGAAAAAGCAATGACTGCATCACGTGCTAGAGTTGCTGCTAAAAGAGCTCGTGAATTAACTAGACGTAAAAGTGACTTAGATGTTGTAAACTTTGGTGGAAAACTAGCTGATTGTAAAGAAAAAGATCCATCAGTTTGTGAAATCTTTATAGTCGAAGGAGATTCAGCAGGTGGATCTGCTAAAGTTGGACGTAACTCTATGACTCAAGCTATACTTCCTTTAAGAGGTAAAATACTTAATGTTGAAAAAGCTAGACTTGATAGAGCCTTATCAAATGAAGAAATAAGAACAATTATAACTGCATTTGGTACAGGTATAGGTGATGAATTTGACCTATCAAAATTAAGATATAATAAAATTATTATCATGACCGATGCCGATGTAGATGGTTCACATATTCGTGTACTACTTCTAACACTATTCTTTAGATTCTTTAGACCAATAGTTGAAGCTGGACATGTATATGCTGCTCAACCACCATTATTTGGTGTAAAACTAGGTAAAAATGAAACACATTATTGCTTAGCAGAAAAAGATCTTGAAGATTATTTAAATACTTTAACTGAAACTCAAAGAAAAAATTGTATTATTCAACGTATGAAAGGTTTAGGAGAGATGGATGCAGATCAATTAAACGAAACTACAATGGATATAAAAACAAGAGTACTTAGAAAAATAACAGTAGAGGATGCTATTGCTGCAGATGCTGCTTTCTCAAAATTAATGGGTGAGGAAGTAGAACCAAGACGTCAATTTATTGAAGAAAATGCAACATATAGTGACTTAGACATTTAGGAGGGAGTAATTTATGAATACAGATCAAATGAAAGAAAATGATATAGTAGCAGAGATTGAAAAATCGTTTATAGATTACTCAATGAGTGTTATTGTATCTCGTGCACTTCCTGACTTAAGAGATGGACTTAAACCTGTACATAGACGTATTTTATGGTCAATGTATGAGTCAGGTTATAATTATGATAAACCACATCGTAAATCTGCTCGTATAGTAGGTGACGTTATGGGTAAATATCATCCACATGGTGACTCTTCTATATATGAAGCTATGGTTCGTATGGCTCAAGGATTTAGTTATAGAACACCACTTGTAGATGGACACGGAAACTTTGGTAACATCGATGGTGATGGTGCTGCCGCAATGCGTTATACAGAGTCTCGTCTTTCTAAAATTTCTCTAGAACTTTTAAGAGATATCAACAAGGATACAATTGATTTTGATCCAAACTTTGATGAAACTGAAAAAGAACCAAAAGTTTTACCTTCTAGATTTCCAAATATCTTAGTAAATGGTACTATGGGTATTGCTGTTGGTATGGCAACTAATATTCCACCTCATAACTTAGGTGAAGTAATAGATGGATGTATTGCATATATTGATAATCCTGATATTGATACTTTAGGACTTATGCAATATATTAAAGGGCCTGATTTTCCAACAGGTGGTATAATCTTAGGTAATAGTGGTATTAAAAAGGCATATGAGACAGGAAAAGGTTCAATTACTATTAGATCACGTGCTCATATTGAAGAAGAAAAAGGAAAACATTATATAATAGTTGATGAAGTTCCTTATGGTGTTAATACATCAGATTTAAAAAACAAGGTAGCAGAATTAGTTCACAATAAAACAATTGAAGGAATAGCTGACTATCATACTGATTTACAACAAGATGGTGTAAAAATAACAATTACTCTTAAAAATAACGCTAATCCACAAGTTGTATTAAATAACTTATATAAACATACACAATTTCAAACAACATTTGGTATTTCATTATTAATGCTAGATCAAGGTGTTCCAAAAACACTAGGTTTAAAAGATATAATTTCTAAATATATTGACTTCCAAAAAGAAGTTATTATTAGAAGAACTAGATTTGATTTAGATAAATGTGAAAAAAGAGTTCATATTTTAGAAGGTTTAAAAATAGCTCTTGATAATATTGATGAAGTTATTACATTAATTAGAGGCGCTAAAACTGATGAAGAAGCTAAAGCTGGCTTAATGAGTAAATTTGGTTTAACTGAAGCTCAATCTGATGCAATTCTAGAAATGAAGTTAAGAAGATTAACTGGATTAGAAAGAGATAAGATTGAAAATGAACTTAAAGATTTACTTGCAAGAATTGAAGAATTAAGATCTATCTTAGCTAGTGAAGGAAAAGTATTAGGAATAATTAAAGAAGAAATGCTTGAAATTAAAAATAAATATGGTGATGAGAGAAGAACATCTATCGATATGACAGCAATTGACTTTATTGAAGATGAATCACTTATCCCTGTTGAAAACATTATTCTAACACTTACTAAAAACGGTTATATTAAACGTATGAACCATGATGTTTATAAAACACAAAACCGTGGTGGTGTAGGAATTAAAGGTATGACTACCAATGAAGAAGACTTTGTTGAATACTTAATTTCAATGACAACTCATGATTATATATTATTCTTTACTGATAAAGGTAAAGTATATCGTATTAAAGGTTATGAGGTTCCTGAATTTAGTAGACAATCAAAAGGACTTCCAATTATAAACTTACTTCCAATTGAAAAAGATGAAAACGTTACAGCAATGCTTTCTATTGAAAATAATGAAGAAAATAAATATATTGTATTTTGTACACAAAGCGGTTTAATTAAGAAAACTGCAATTGAAGAATTCGATAGTATTAGAAAAAATGGTAAGATTGCTATTACATTAAAAGATGATGATAAATTAATATCTGTTAAAAAGACAAATGGTAATAATAATATTTTAATAGGATCATCTACAGGTAGAATGGTAAGATTCAATGAAGATGAAATTAGAGTATTAGGAAGAACTGCAAGTGGAGTTAAAGGTATCAATGTTGAAGGTGGTACATGTGTTGGATGTGAAATAGCAGAAGATAATCAAAATGTATTAGTTGTTACTGAAAAAGGATATGGTAAACAAACTCCAATTGAAGAATATCGTCAAACTCATAGAGGAAGTAAAGGTGTTAAAGCACTTAATGTAACTGAGAAAAATGGTAATATTGTTTCATTCAAAGTAATCAATGGTGATGAAGACTTAATGATTATAACTAATAGTGGTATGATTATTAGACTCCCAATTGAACAAATCTCAACTACTGGTCGTGTAGCTCAAGGTGTTAAATTAATTAACCTTAAAGATGATCAATTAGTTGGTACTGTTTCATTAATTAATAAAGAAGAAGAATCAGAGGATGAAACAAATAAAGAAGAGGCTTAATTAAGTCTCTTTTTTAATTTTATGTTTCACGTGAAACATATAAAAAAATAAGTTAATCAATGTTTCACGTGAAACATTGATTTAAATGTATAAAAATCATAAAAAAAACAAATTAATTTATTGAAAGTGTAAAGTAAATATACTTTTTGTGTCAAATTGAATGTTTCACGTGAAACATTCTTTATTTTGAATAATTAATTATTGTATAATTGAGAAGAATTGAAAGGGGAAAATCATGGATAAAAAAACTTTTGAAGAATATATGACAGAGTTTAATCCTGATTGGAAACAAATTTTACCTTTTAATATTATAAAAAAAGCAAAATATCTTTATGAATTGAAAGATTGTTATCAAGAAATGAATAAAGTTTTAATAAATAAACAATTTAATAAATTAGGAATAGATTATACAGAAGATTTTATGGAAAATAATATTAAATTAGGTAATGTTTTTAATCAGCTTAAGAATATAACTTTAATGTTGAAAAACAATGATATTACAAATGACAAAATCAAAATATTAAACTAATGTTTCACGTGAAACATTGTAGTTTTTAATATTAATACACTTTAGGAAGGGGATTTTATATGAAAAGAGAAACATTTCAAGAATATATGACAAAAATGAATCCAAATTGGCAACAATTACCACTTGAAACTATTGAAAAAGCAAAAGGATTGTTTGATTTAAAAAATTATTATGAGGATAGAGGAAAAACTTTAATGGAAAAGCAATTTTCTAGTAGTGCTGGAATAGATTATTCAACAGATTATGAAAAAAATAATGCTAAATTAGGTCAAATTTATGAACAATTAAATGAAACTGTAAGTATTTCAAACACAAATGAACATATAAATACTAATATACGTGCTATGTAATTTAAGAGAATGTTTCACGTGAAACATTCTCTTTTTGTTAATATTTTAAATGTTTCACGTGAAACATTTAAAATAGATTGAAATAAATGCAAAAATAATATATATTATTAAGGACACAACATTTATATTCGAATCAGGTCAGGATCGGAAGATAGCAGCCTTAAGGGTCACTAAATGTGTGTGTCATTTTTTTTATATTTATAGGTGATATTATGAATGAATTATATATGAATATAGCTTTAAAACAAGCAAAGAAAGCATTTAAATATGATGATGTTCCTGTTGGATGCGTTATTGTTAAAAATAATAAAGTTATTGCAAAGGCTTATAATAAAAAAGAAAATAAAAGAGATGCAGTAAAACATGCAGAAATTGAAGCAATATCTAAAGCTTGTAAAAAACTTAAAACTTGGCATTTAGAAGATTGCACTTTATATACAACAATGGAACCATGTATGATGTGCTCAGGAGCTATAATACAATCAAGAATAGGTCATATATGTTATTCAATAAAAAATAATAGTTTTGGAATGTCTGATTATATAAAAAAATATAATAAAAATATTATTATTGAAAATAATATATTAAGTAATGAATCACTTAAATTAATACAGTTATTTTTTAAGAAAAAAAGAATGTAATACATTCTTTTTTTTATGTTAAAATGGTATAATTAATATGGTTAGAAGGTGAATACGATGCATCAATCTTTATATAGAAAATATAGACCTGCAAACTTTGATGAGGTAGCTGATCAAAAGGTAATAATACAAACTCTTAAAAATGCAATTAAGAATGATACATTATCTCACGCATATTTATTTGCGGGTCCAAGAGGTACAGGAAAAACTAGTATTGCTAAAATATTAGCTAAAATGGTTAACTGTGAATCTCTTGAAAATTATAACCCTTGCAACAAATGCGTAAATTGTACACAATATAATAATAATCAAGCTGTTGATATAATAGAAATAGATGCTGCTTCAAATAATGGAGTAGATGAAATAAGAGAA
>CAZFGE010000072.1:0-5369 GCA_964518415.1 uncultured Muribaculaceae bacterium | reverse complement strand
CTAAAAGTGATTTCTTAAGTTCTATGTCACATGAAATTAGAACTCCACTTAATGCCATAGTTGGTTTATCTGAAGATATAGGTTCATATGAAGATCAAGTACCTAAAGTTGTATCTGAAGATGCAGAAGATATAATCAATGCATCGCAAACATTACTTGAAATAGTAGGTAACATTCTAGATATTAGTAAAATAGAGAGCAATAAATTAGAAATAGTTGAAATAACATATAATCCAAAAGAAATTATTGAAGGCGTTGCTAAAATTGATGCTACAAGAATAGGTGAAAAACCAATTGATTTTAAAGCGAATATAGCTCCTGATATTCCATACGAATTAATAGGAGATAAAGTTCATATAAAAGAAATAGTAAACAATTTACTTACAAATGCAATTAAATATACTGATCAAGGTGAAATAAATTTAAATGTTAGATGTGTAAATAAAGGAGATTTAAGTAATTTGATTATATCTGTACAAGATACAGGTAGAGGTATAAAAGCAGAGGATATAACTAAATTATTTACTAAATTTGAAAGACTTGATGTTGAGAAAAATACAACTACTGAGGGAACAGGTTTAGGTCTTGCTATTACAAAACGTTTAGTTGAAATGATGAATGGTACAATAAATGTACAATCTCAATTTGGAACAGGATCTATATTTGTTGTTAATATTCCACAAAAAATCAAAACACTAAGTGCTCCATTATCAATCGAAGAAACAGAAAAAGAAGCTATAATTGATATAGATAATTATAGTGGTAAAAAAGTATTAATAGTTGATGATAATTTACTTAATATAAAAGTTGCTAGAAGAGCTCTTCAAGATTTTAATTTTAATATTGAAGATGTAGATTCAGGTTTAAAATGTATAGAGAGAATATCAAGTGGTATTAAATATGATGTTATATTAATGGATATCATGATGCCAGAGATGAGTGGAGAATCAACATTAAAGAAATTAAAAGAAATAGAAGGCTTCGATACACCTGTAATTGCTCTTACTGCAGATGCAGTTGCTGGAGCAGAAGAACATTATAAAAGTGAAGGATTTGTTGATTATATAGCTAAACCTTTTAAAAGAAATCAAATAAAAGAAAAACTTGATTTAATATTTAATGATAATGCACCAATTAATTGGGATAAAGTTCCCGTACATGTAATAGGTGAAGATAAAACCTCTGAATAAGAGGTTTTTTTATTGTTTATTATTCATAAAAATGATAAAATTGAATAGTGATTATAGGAGGGATAAAATGTTAATTCAAATAGTTTTATTAATTATTGGGTTTATTGTTTTAATAAAAGGAGCTGACATATTTGTTGATGGTGCATCTTCAATAGCAGGCAACTTTAAAGTATCAAAAATGCTAATAGGTCTTACTATAGTTGCCTTTGGTACATCCGCACCAGAGTTTGCTGTATCTGTAAAATCAATTGTATCAGGTAATTATGATATAGTCTTTGGAAATGTTATTGGAAGTAATATATTAAATATTTTACTTATCTTAGGAGTAAGTTCTATGTTTCACTCACTTACCGTTAAAAATAATACAGTAAAAAAAGAACTTCCAATTACTATGTTAATAACTACATTATTTTCAGTTTTACTTTTAGATAGTTTGTTTGATAATACTAAAAATGCATTTACAAGAAGTGATGGTATTATATTAATATTATTCTTTAGTGTATTTATATATTATTTAATATCACTTGCTAGAAACAAAATAGATGAAAAACAAACAGAAGAATATATGCCTTTAATTAAATCATTTGCCTTTACTATAGTAGGTATTATATCAATAGTACTAGGTAGTAATGTTGTTGTTGATAGTGCATCTAAAATAGCTCTCACTATGGGAGTAAGCCAAAAGTTAATAAGTTTAACAATTATTGCACTTGGTACATCACTTCCTGAATTAGTAACAAGTGTAACTGCTACTAAAAAAGGTGAATTTGATATTGCAATTGGTAATGTAGTAGGTAGTAATATATTTAATATAGGACTAGTAATAGGTCTTCCAGTTGCTATATTTGGAGGAACAAATCAAATAGGCTTTAACATAATTGATTTAGTAGTAATGCTTATAAGTGCAGTTTTATTATTTGCCTTTTCTTACAAAAATTATAAAATTACTAAAAAAGAAGGATTAGTATTCTTAATTTTATTTGTAGTATACTATAGTTATGTAATATATATGGGATAAAATTTATCCTTTTTTTTATAAAAAAACTTACATAAAAAAATTATTTATGATATAATTTCAACTGTTGCGCATTAAAAAGGTATAATTGGAAACTTTTGAACAACACTTTTTATGCAGTTTAAGAAAGGAGTATATATTATGCCAAAAACAAAAGGACAAGAAATTATATTTGCAATAATGATGGTTATTGTAATGGTATATGGAATGGTTACTTACAATGTTGCTATAAATATGGGAGGATTAACTAATAAAGTGTTTTTAATAGCTTTAATGGAACTTCCAGTAATGGGAGTTATTGCATTCTTGGTAGAAGGATTATTTGTATCAAAAATAGCTCGTTCTAAAGCAGAAAAAATAGTTAACTTAAAAAATGATAATCCCTTTATGATGATTGTTATGATGTCTGTTGTAACAGTTTGTATGATGTGCCCTATAATGAGCTTTATTGCAACTGTTATGCATCATGGTATAAATGCTAATTTTATAGCAAATTGGTTTAAAGCTATTGTATTTAATTTCCCAATGGCACTTTGTTATCAATTATTTTATGCAGGACCATTTGTTAGATTTATGTTTAGAACAATATTTAAAGAAAAAGAAGCTTAATAGCTTCTTTTATTGTATAACTTTATTTCTACCAGTACGTTTTGCTTTATATAAATTATTATCTGCTTCATTTATAGCGATTTTAATAAATGAATCTGATTTATATCTAGCAACTCCAATTGAAACAGTTACTTTAATTATTTCATTATTTGTTTTAAATTCAGTATTTTCAACTAATTCTTTAAAATTATTCATTATCTCAACAAATTCTTTTTTAGTCATATCTGATGGCCCAAGAATTAAGAATTCTTCGCCACCCCATCTAGAACATATTATTTTTTTACATTCCATTCTTCTCATGAGATTAGCTAAATCACGTAATACCACATCACCAGATTCATGACCATAAGTATCATTTATATTTTTAAATAAATCAATATCTAAAATAGCAAGAGGAAATGCCTTTACATTGTTATCAATTCTCTCATCAATAATTTGATTCATTGCTCGTCTATTTCTAAGACCAGTAAGTAGGTCATAATCAGCTTTATATTTTAAAATATCTCTGTTCATTTTTTCACGTGTTGTATAAAAATATGTAAATGATAAAATGGTTAAAAAAGTAATTCCTGAATTAAAAGTGAATAGTAATCTGTTTGAAAAAGCGCTTAGTTTATATATTGGATCCATATATCCACTGCACATTAATGTTCCTAACATATAGAATATAAGTACATAAAATAAACCCATATAAATAGGGCTTTTAACAGGCTTATTATTTATATTACCAAATGATGGTAAGAAGAATGCACATACAAGAGCAAATAACCATAAATAAAAACCTGCGGCCCATCCTAGACATAAAACAGCAATAATTGTGTGAATTAGAATTAAAATGTATGTAAGAAATCCGAAACGTGTTGAATTTTTAATTCCAAAAAAATAGTAGTATAAATAAAATATAATTGATATTAAATCAATAACAATAAGTGGAATAAATAAGTTGTATATATAATAACCAAAATACATAAGATGTGTGATTAATAGTGTGACATTGGCTAAGTAAGTTACAAACTTAACTTTTCCTTCAAATGAATCGCTTTCTTTTTTTAAAGCGATTAATCTTTTAATCATATAAATCACCAACCGCCTATATTATACCATAAATTAATAAAAATAATAGTGTTTTTATTAATTGGTAAAAAAAGTAATATTAATTTTAATAATTGATTAGATGAATTTATAAAAATCGTTATAATTAATTGTTAAATTTTATAAATTAGCTATTTGATAAATTACTTATATTAATTATAATCATTAATGGTGATTTTATGAACGTTGGAAAATATAAATTAGATGAACAGCAAACTCTTATAGTAAAAGACAACTCGCCTTATTTATTAGTGGTTGCAGGTGCAGGATCAGGTAAAACACTTACTATTTTAGGAAAAATTAAGTACTTAATAGAAAGTGGCATTAAAGAGTCGGAAATACTTTGTATATCTTTTACTAAAGCAGCATCTCAGTCTTTAAAAGAAAAGATAAAAAATGAATTAAATTTAGATATTGATGTATATACATTTCATAAACTTGCTTTAAATATTTTAGATAATAAATATAAAATTGCTGATACTAATACACTTGATTATATAATTGATGAATTTTTTAACATTGATGTAAAAAATCATAAACTATATAAAAAAATTAATAAACTAAATGAAGCAGATTTAACAAGCTTAAAAAGTTTGCTTAGTACTTTTATACATTTGTTTAAGTGCAATAACTATTCTTTAGAACATTTTAATACAATACTAAAAAAATCTAATAAACTTTATAATATTCATAGAAAAAAAGAAAAAAATTTTTTAATTTTAGCCTTAAATATATATTTGAAGTATCAAACTTACTTAAAAGATAATAATGAAATTGATTTTGATGATATGCTTATATATGCAACCAAAAAAGTAAAAGAAAAATATAATAAAATAATAAAATATATAATTATAGATTAATATCAAGATACATCATATGTTATATGTGATTTGATTAGAAATATAATAGATAAAACTAATTCTAAATTATTAGTAGTTGGAGATGATTTTCAATCCATATATAGATTTACAGGATGCGATATTAATTTGTTTTTAAATTTTAATAAATACTTTAACAATTCAAAGATGTTAAAGATAGAAAATACATATAGAAATTCATCTGAGCTTATTAAAATAGCAGGTTCATTTATAATGAAAAATAAATCTCAAATATATAAAAACTTAAAATCAAACAAACATTTAAAAGATCCAATAGAGATAATTTATTATAAAAATAAATATGATTTTAAAAAGTTTATTAAATCTATTAAAAGCAATAACTTACTTATACTTGGTAGAAATAATAAAGATATATATAACTGTATTGATGATGATTTTAAATATAGAAATGGTAAATATTACTTTGAAGATAAATCTTTTACATATATGACTGTTCATAAATCAAAAGGATTAGAAGCAGATGATGTTGTAGTTATTAATATGAGAAATAATATACTTGGCTTTCCATCAAAAATAAAAGAAGAAAAAATACTTAAATATTTAACTAAGTATGATAAATATCCA
>CAZFGE010000071.1:0-5585 GCA_964518415.1 uncultured Muribaculaceae bacterium | reverse complement strand
AGAAATAAAAGTAAAGATTTTGCTGACTTAGAAGAATTAAATTTAAATATGGTATTTACAGGTAATCCTGGAACAGGTAAAACTACAATTGCTAGAATTATAGCTGATATATTGTATGAACTAGGTTATGTAAAAAATGATAACTTTATAGAAGCAACTGCTCAAGATTTAATTGCTGGATATGTTGGACAAACAGCTATTAAAACAAGAGAATTAATTAATAACCATAAAGGCTCTGTTATATTTATAGATGAAGCATATGTACTTGCTAGTGAAGCGCAACACTTTGCTCAAGAAGCACTTGCTGAGATTTTAAAAGAAATGGAAACAAGAGAAACTGTATTTATATTTGCTGGATATAAAGATGAGATGAAAAAGTTTATTGAGATGAATTCTGGTATTAAATCAAGAGTAGGTAGTGAAATAGAATTTAAGGATTACACATTAGATGAACTAATAGAAATATTTGATAACAAACTTAATAGAAGTAAATTAAAAATAACTCCAAAAGCAAAAGAAATAGTAGAAAGTATTATTAAAGAGCATATGAATACCGAAAAATTTGGTAATGGTAGATTTATTGATCAACTATTTAACAAAATAATTTTAAATCATGGTGCTAATACATTTGAATCAGATAATATTAATACACTTAAAACAATTCATATAAAAGATTTAGAAGGGGTAAATGAAGAGTTAAAAGACAATAATAAGGTAAAAACTATAGGTTTTAAACATTAGGGGGATAAGTTATGAATAAGTATGGTATTTTATTAGAGAGAATTTCTATTGATGATGATTTATATATGTATAAACCAATAGATAAAGTAAATGGTGAATTATTTGAATATATGGAAGACTGTTATATGTTTAGAACAAGTGAGGCAATTGCGTACTACTTAGCTTCGGATTTAGCTAGCCTTGATTCATCAAATAATTTAGTAGTTAGTGATATCTTAACAGAGGAAGAATTAAAAGAAAAATATTATACTAACGATATCAATGAAGCACTAGAGGAATTTGCTGAAGATTTTATAGATCAAATTTATTTTGGACTTGTATCATATGATGATGAAAAAATAGTTATAAGAAAAAAAGATTCATCAGAATTAGTCTTTAATATTTTTCAAAATAAAGCTGCTGAATATAATTCTAAGAATACATATATTGATTATGATGTTGATGATGTTATATATGATGATTATATGTCAAGTAATTATTTAAAAGAATCATTTGATAATGCAATTAATTCAATAAAAAAAGAAGATGATTATATCGCACTTATTGATCTTTTAGAAAGTGTTGAATTATCTTATCAAGAACTCTCAACTCGTTTTAAAAATGAAGAACCTAAAGCCTTAGAAAATATTTGTTTAAAATTAGCTTTTAAATTTAAAAGTATTTCTAAATTTGAGAATATAGAAGATATTAAAGAAGAGTTTAATAATAGTTATGATGAATTATTAGAATTAAATAATAAAATAGTTGAAACATATAATAATTTCGAAATTAAAAATAGTCAATTACAAGTTGTTGAATATAAAATAGATGATATTGTTGATGAAGAAAAAAAAGAACTATTTGATATCAAAAAAATAAAACAAGAATTTGATAAAACGATAATTGGTCAAGATGATGCTAAGAAAGCAGTTATTAAGTCTATATTTAAAAATAGAGTTAGAGATAATATTGAATCATCAAATAAAAATAATTGCTTATTAATAGGCCCAACAGGATGTGGTAAAACACTTATTGCAGAGGTTGCAGCTAAATATTTTAATCTACCATTAGATATAGTAGATTCTCCTCAAATAACTGCTGCAGGATATGTTGGTGCAAATATAACTGATTGCTTAGAACATTTACTTTCTCAAACAAAGGGAAATTTAAAAGAGGCTGAAAGAGGAATAATCGTATTTGACGAACTTGATAAAAAAGGACAAGCTGGAAGTGGCGCTAATAGCGATGTTAATAAAGGCGATGTATTAAATGAAATGTTAAAATTTATAGAAGGTTCTAAATATGATGTTACTTATAACAATAAAAATTATGTTTTTGATACATCTAATTTATCAATAATTGGAATGGGTTCTTTTGCGGCAGCTCAAGAAGATATGAATCAAAATGAAATAGGGTTTAATAAAAAACAAAATGAAATAGAAGAGGATATAAAATATAAAAAAATGACAACAGATGATTTTTCTAAAAAAGCAAATATACCTCCTGAATTAGTAGGTAGATTTACAATAAAAAAACAATTATCAGGTCATACAATAGAAACACTTAGAAGAATTCTAACAGAATCTAAGACAAGTGCTTTATTAAGTGAAAAAGATATTTTAAATTGCCTTGATATTGAGCTTTCATGGACAGATTCATTTTTAGATGAAGTTGCAAAAAAAGCAGTTAAACTAAAAACGGGAGCACGAAGCCTTAAATCAACTATTGAAGAAGCAATAGAAGAAGCTGAATGGGAAGTAATGAGTAATTTAGATATATATAAAGGAATAATTTTAACTGATAAATCTGTTAATGATAATTTAAATGTTATATTAGTAGATAAACAAAATAATAAACATATTTTAAAAGATATAATAGATGCTAAAGATAAAACAAGTCTTTCTGTTCAAAAAAAATTAGTTTATAACAAAGGATTATAGTAAAAACACTATAATCTTTTTATAATTTATGGTAAAATAAATATGAAATTTTAATGAAGGTGATATTATGATACAAAAGCCAAAAGGAACATATGATGTATTTGGTGAATATGGAAAAAAATTAAAAGAATTAGAAAAAGTAATGAATGCTTTAATGGAAAAATATAACTATGAATATATTAGAACTCCACATTTTGAAGCTTCAGAATTATTCCATAGAGGAGTAGGTGAAACTACAGATATCGTATCTAAAGAAACATATGATTTTGTAGATAGAGGAGAAAGAAATATGACACTACGTCCAGAGGGAACTGCTGGAGTTGTTAGAAGTTATATCGAGAATAAAATGTATGGAGAAGCAATAAATCCTAGAAAACTATGGTATTATGGTCCAATGTATAGATATGAACGCCCTCAATCAGGAAGATTTAGAGAATTCTATCAATTTGGTGTTGAAGTATTTGGAACTAACTCTCCTATGATGGATGCTGAAGTTATATCTATTCCAGTTAATTTTTATAAATTATTAGGTTTAAAAGGTATAAAAGTAAATATCAATACATTAGGTGATAAAGAATCACGTGAAGCTTATAGAAAAGCACTTCTTGAATACTTTAAACCTCATTTAGATACATTATGTGAAGATTGTAAAGCAAGATATGAAAAAAATCCTTTAAGAATATTAGATTGTAAAGTAGATGCTAATAAAGAGATTATGGCAAATGCTCCAAAAATTACAGATTACTTAAATGAAACTTCTAAAGAACACTTTGAAAGTGTTAAAAAGTATCTAGAAGTATTAGGAATTGAATATGTAGTTAATCCAAAACTTGTTAGAGGATTAGACTATTATACTCATACTGTATTTGAAGTAGAAGCTAGCGTTGAAGGATTTGGTAGTCAAAATGTATTATGCGGTGGTGGAAGATATGATCATTTAGTTGAAATGGTTGGAGGTCCATCAACACCTGGTGTTGGCTTTGCTATGGGATTAGAACGTTTAATGACTGCCTTAGACTATGAAAATATTAATTTAGTTGAACACGATCATGTAGACTGTTATATAATCCCTATGAATACAAATGACTATAGTTTTGCTTTAATGCAAGATTTAAGACTTAATGGTTTTAGTGTGGATATGGACTATATGAATAGAAAAGTTTCAAATAACTTTAAACAAGCTGATAGATTAAAGGCTAGATTTATAATTATTATTGGCGAAGATGAAGTAAATAATAATATCTTAACTGTTAAAGACAATCATACAAAAGAAGAATTTAAAGTCAACACATTAGACATAATTGATTTTTTAGATGAAAAATTAGAAGATTGTGGTTGCGAGAATTAAAAAATTATTATATACTTTAAGAGTAGGATTGTGAGGGTGTAAAAAATGGATGAATTATTTAAACAAATTATAACAGGAGAAAAGGAATTAAAAGAATTAGATAGTAATCATTCTAATATGAGCAAAAAAGTTCAAAATACAAATGAGATTGCTAAATATTTCTTAAAAACATCTAAGAAAAAATACAACGACGATCAACTTAAAAAAAGAGACTTAAAAAAATTATTATCTGTATATAATGATTTAATTAAGGAAAACAAAACAATTAAGAAATATATTAATTCAAAAGAAGAAGACAAAGATTTACTTAAAGATGCAGAACATATTATAAAACTATTTGTTGATGATTTTGCTAATGATAAATCAAGTACTTCAATTTGGAGAAGAGAAGTTCAAGTAGCAGGATATGTTGAACCTTTACTTTTAGGTATAATAACATTTTTAATGAGTTTTATTTTCTTAGGAAATCTATATATTATGTTATAAAAGTCAAAACTAAATGTTTTGATTTTTTTATTGACTATGTGTTGACTATGTAAAATATTATTGATAAAATATTTTTAGAGTAGGAAAGGATGAAGTAAATTGAAAAAAGAATTTAATGTAAAAGGTTATGCAGGACCATTGGTACTTGGTTTAATTACTGTATTAATAGGTTTACTTTTCTTAGGAAACCTATATATTGCTTTATAAAGACCAAATGGTCTTTTTTTCTTGATAAAAATATATATTTATAGTATAATTTATAAGCGACGGAGGGATTATTATGATAGAAAGATTAAATAATATTGAAGCTAGATATAATGAGTTAACTGATGAATTAATGAAGCCTGAGACTATTTCAAATGTTAAAAGAACACTAGAAATTACAAAAGAACAAGCATCACTTAAAGAAGCATATGATGTATATCAAGAGTATAAAAAAATACTTAGTGGTATAGAAGATTCAAAAGAACTTGTAAATGACCCAGAACTTGGTGAAATGGCACGTGAAGAGTTAAAAGAATTAGAAGATAAAAAAGAAAAAATGGACAGTGACTTAGAAATATTACTACTTCCAAAAGATCCTAACGACTCTAAAAACGTTGTTGTAGAGATTCGTGGAGCTGCAGGTGGAGACGAAGGAAATATATTTGCTGGTGACTTATTTGATATGTATAAACATTACGCTGAAAAGCAAGGATATTCTATAGAAGTTAATGAAGAATATCCAAGTGAAGCTGGAGGATATTCATTAATTGGTTTTACTGTAAAAGGTGAAGGAGCATATTCAAAATTAAAGTATGAATCAGGAGCTCATAGAGTACAAAGAGTGCCTTCTACTGAAACTCAAGGTAGAGTACACACATCAACTGCAACTGTTCTAGTTATGCCTGAGGCTGATGAATTTGACTATGAACTAGATATGAGTGAAGTAAGAATAGATATTACTCGTGCATCAGGATGTGGTGGACAAGGTGTAAATACTACTGACTCTGCTGTTAGACTTACTCATATTCCAACAGGTTTAGTTGTATATTCACAAACTGAAAGATCACAAATTAAAAATAAAGAAAAAGCTATTAAAATACTTAAAA
>CAZFGE010000070.1:0-5614 GCA_964518415.1 uncultured Muribaculaceae bacterium | reverse complement strand
TGTATATTCAGGGTTGCTTTCTTTTAGGATTGACTGGCTTGATCTCCTTGCAGTCCAAGGGAGTCTCTCAAGAGTCTTCTCCAGCACCACAGTTCATAAACATCAATTCTTTGGTGCTCAGCCTTCTTTATCGTCCTTAGTGTAAGTAATGCAAAAGAAGAAAAAACCTATAGAATTGAAAGCCTACTTATTTGGGGGCGTTTCTTTGAGTTTGCTCTTTTTTATCAGATAAGGTATTGATTCAATCTCTTTATTTGTTTTAGGTGAAATAACTACTTCACAGCCTAAGTTTTCAAAAAAGTTTTTAAGTAAATTACCATAATAATAAAAATATAAACTTCTTGGAATTCCTATCTTTATATTCTTCAATTTAATCACCTAAATAATTATACTAACTAATTTATTTTTTATGCATAAAAAAAGAGGTTTTAATTAACCTCTATATTTTTTTATAATTGCTTCAAATAGTTTTAATCCATCCATAGCTGATGTTGTAATAACACCTGCATATCCTGATCCTTCTCCTATTGGATAAATCCCATCTATATTAGATAGCATATCTTCATTTCTATCTATTCTAATAGGTGAAGATGTTCTAGATTCTACTGCAGCAAGTATTGCATCATCCATATTATATCCTTTTATTTTAGTACCAAAGTATTCTATTGCTTCTTTTAAAGCATCATTTACGTAACTAGGTAATATTTCATTTAAATTGGCTAGATTATAGTTCCCTTTAAATACAGGTTTAACACTACCTAATTCATATATTTTATTTTCTTTAAATCCTTTATATGTTTGAATAGGAATTAAGCCTTTACCTGCTATATAAGCACTTGACTCTAGTTTTCTAGTAAACTCAATTGCGTCAGTTACTTTATCTCCAAAGTCTTTACTAGATACTGTTACAACTAAAGCTGAATTAGCATTTAAGCTATCTCTTTTATAGTCACTCATACCGTTTATAGCAATTCTTTTATCTTCACTTGATGCATTAACAACATATCCTCCAGGACACATACAGAATGTATATACACCTCTATTGTTACTTGCTTGATATGTTAGTTTATATGAGCAAGGTGGTAGTACTTTACCATATTCTCCATATTGAGACTTATTAATCATCTCTTGTGGGTGTTGTATACGTACACCTACTGCAAAAGGTTTTGGTGTTATTGTTATATTTTTTGATAAAAGCATCTCTACTGTATCTCTTGCACTATTTCCAATAGCAAGTACTAAGTTACTTGTCTTTATCTCTTCATTATTATTAACTATAATACTTTCTATCTTTTCATTATTTATATTTATATCAGTTAGAGTTGTATTATATCTAATAACACCACCAAATTCTATTATTTTATTTCTCATATTTACTATAACACATCTTAAAATATCTGTTCCAATATGAGGTTTATTTGAATACATTATATCTTCTGGAGCACCGCAACTTCTAAAAATTTCAAACACTTTCTTTTGTCTAAATTCTTTATCTTTTTTTAAAGTGTTTAACTTTCCATCTGAAAATGTTCCAGCTCCACCTTCACCAAACTGAATATTAGAGTTTAGATCTAGTTTATTATTATTCCAAAATTCTTCTATAGTCTTTACTCTATCTTCTACCTTTTCACCACGTTCAATAAGTATTACTGGATAGTTGTTTTGAGTTAACATGTAAGCAGCAAATAATCCTGCAGGACCTGCTCCTACTATTACAATTGGTTCGTTTAATTTATCACTACCTGTTATTTCATATTTATATATCTCATCAGGTGTTTCAAATATATCATTATCAAATCTAACAGATTTATCAGTATCTACATCTACTTCATAAATATACTTTATATTATCTTTGTGTCTAGCATCTATAGATTCTTTTTTTATTATTATATCTTTTATATCACTTGGGCTTATTCTTAATTTTTTAGCTGTTTTATTCTTTATTTCATCTATTGAATTATTATTAATACTTACTTCTATTTGTCTTACTCTAATCATTAGATCTACCTGCCTTATATCCTGTAATAAATGCGAATTCTAAATTATATCCTCCACATTTACCATCCGCATCTAAAATTTCTCCCGTAAAGAATAATCCTTTTTGTTTTAATGATTCCATAGTATTTGGATTAATTTCTTTTAAGCTAATTCCACCTGAACATGTTTGAGCTCTATCAAATCCAGTAGTATCCGTTATTTCTAAATTAAAGTTTATAAGATTATCGGCTAATATAGTTTTTTTAGAATTTGATATATCATTCCATTTATCTGTTCTCTCAATACCAGATATTTTTAAAAGTAAATTTACTAACTTATAATTTAGTAGGCCGTCTAATAGTTCAGATATAGTTCTATTTGTAACTAATTCATTTCTATCATTCATATAGTTTATAAAATCAGTAGAACTTTTTATAAATGGTAAGAAGTTTATTTTAAGTATTGGTGTTGTAGCTTGTAAATCACGAGATATCATACTACTTAGGTTATATACACAAACACCACTTACTCCATAATCAGTAAGTTGTATCTCTCCTACTTCAGTTTTATTATTATATGTAAGTTCAACATCACTTCTAACTCCAGCCCAATCTTTAAAGAAGTTACCTTTAGCTTTTAGTTGAACTAGTGATGGTACAGGTTTAATTATAGAATGCCCAAATTTTTTAGCAACCTCATATCCATATCCATCAGAACCAGTTTTAGAACATGCATATGATCCTGTTGATACAATTACTTTATCTGCCCTAAAATCACCTTTATTAGTTTTTACTATAAATTCATTATCATATGATATATCTGTTACAATTGTCTCATATTCAGCGTTTACGCCTCTATTTAAAGCTTCTTTTATTAAAGCAGTTTGAACAGTAGTTGCTTGATTAGAATATGGATAATAATAACCATTTTTAATTTTAGGAACTAAACCTATTTTATCAAATAGTTTATTAATTTCTATTTTACTATCTTCATCTAATATATCTTTTACTATATCTATATCACTTGAGTAATAATTACTTATATCTTGATTAGAATTCCAATAATTACACTTACCATTACCAGTTATAAGTATTTTTTTACCTAAAGTTTTATTTTTTTCTAAGATGATAACATCAGAATTAAGTGATGCATAGATAGCAGCAATAAGACCTGATGCTCCTCCTCCAATAATTAAAGTCTTCATAATTACACCTCTATATAATTATAACAAAAAAGAATATTATTACAAATATTCTTTTATATATTATTTATTATTAAAATACTCTTTTTCTTAAAATAGGAGGTAGATCATCTTCATCATCATCTAAATCTAATGTATCATTATCTACAACTTCTCTATTTTTAATTGGTGAAGACATTTCTTCTTTAAGTTTTTTATCTTCTTCTTCAAATCCAGTAGCAATAACTGTAACTATTAACTCATCTCCTAAGTTTTCATTAATAACAGCTCCGAATATTGTATTAATATCAGTATTAGCTGATTCTCTAATAACTTCTACTGCTTCTTCTACTTCAAATAAAGTTAAGTTTTCTCCACCTGTAACATTTATAATTGCATCAGTAGCACCTTGAATACTAGTCTCTAAAAGTGGACTTGATACAGCTTCTCTAGCAGCTTCACTAGCTCTATTATCACCAATACCCATACCAATTCCGATAAGTGCATTACCACGTTTTTCCATTACTGCTTTAACATCAGCAAAGTCAAGGTTGATAAGTCCTGATACAGCAATTAAGTCTGAAATTGATTGAACACCACGTCTTAAAACATTATCTACTTCTTTAAATGATTCTAGTAAAGGTGTAGTTCTATCAATAATTTCTCTTAATTTATCATTTGGTATAACAATTAAAGTGTCAACATGTTTTTTTAACTCTTCTAATCCTTCAAGTGCTTGAGTCATTCTCTTTTTACCTTCAAATGAGAATGGTTTTGTAACAATACCTACTGTTAAAGCACCAAGTCCTTGTGCGATATCTGCGATAACTGGAGCAGCTCCTGTACCAGTTCCTCCACCCATACCACAAGTAATGAAAATCATATCAGCTCCTTCAAGTGCAGCTTCGATTTCATTTCTAGATTCAAGCGCTGATTCTTTACCGATTTCAGGTTTTCCTCCAGCACCTAGTCCACTAGTAAGTTCAGTTCCTATTTGAATTTTAACTGGAGCTTTTGAACTATTTAAAACTTGTAAGTCTGTATTTGCAACTATAAAGTCAACACCTTGTACACCTGATTCAATCATTCTGTTAACAGCGTTATTACCACCGCCACCAACACCAATGACTTTTATTTTTGCTAATTGATCAATTTCTAATCCTAACATTTTTAAATCCTCCTATTCGCTAAAAAAGTATCCAAATACTTTACCTAGCATTGATTCTTCTGATACAGTAAAAATTCCGTCTTTAGAAGATGATATATCTTCCATATCATTTTTACTAAGCATTGATTGTATTTTACCTTTTAATTTCATTTTACTAATATAATATGCAATATTTCCAACACTCGCTGAATATTTGTTATTTCTAAGACCAACTAAATGAATATCGCTTACCTTAGCAATAGGCCCTAATATTTCTTCTGCTATAAGTGAGAAATTTGTCATACTACTAGTACCACCAGTAATTAGTATATAATCAATATCGCGTTTGGTCAAGGTATTTATTTCTTTTCTTGCCAAAATTAATATTTCTTCTAATCTTGCCATTACTACCTCAGAAACTTCGTACTGACTAATTTTTATTGTCTCGCCATCTTTATTAAGAGCTTCAATAAAATCACTTTTACTAGCATATTTTTTATGCGCTAATGCAAATTTTTCTTTAATTCTTTTTGCTTCTTTTGATGTTACCTTATACATATAAGATAAATCGTTATCAATATTCTTTCCACCAACTCCAATTACAGAGTTGTTAACTATTATTCCTTTGTTAAATAATGATACAGTTGTTGTCTCATGTCCTATATTAATTACAGCTCCAACACCAGATTTTGTAATATCTTCTTTCATAGATGCCATATCACCTATACTAGATAAAGCAATATCTGCAACTTCTAATCCTGCATCATCAAGTAGTGATGCAACTGATAAAATATTTTTCTTTGGAGTCATAACCATTATTGCACGAGTTGCAAAGTAATGAGCCATCATTCCTTTTGGATCTTTAATACCAGCTTTTCCATCAACCATAAAGTCGATTGGAATAGTTGTAACCATTACACGATTTTCAACGGTTTTAGATTGCATAGCTTTTTGAAGTAACTCAATTATTTCATTTCCAGTAATTTCAGTTTCCTCTTCATAGTTTTGTTCTGCTTTAACCATTATAAACTCTGAAAAATAGTTTGGAATAGTAGCAATTACATTTTTGATTTTAATACCAAGCATGTCTTCTACTTCTTTGATAGCTTTTTTTAGTGAAATACTAGCTTCTTTTCCGTTAGTAATTAATCCCTTTTTTATTCCATTCGATTTAACAGAAGATGCTGCAAGCAAATTAAGTTTATTATTAAACAACTCACAAACAACTACTTTAATAGTATCTGATCCGATGTCTACACTAGTATAAACATATTTCATACTATCATCTCCTATAATCTATATACAATTAT
>CAZFGE010000069.1:0-5981 GCA_964518415.1 uncultured Muribaculaceae bacterium | reverse complement strand
TCTTTTAATATTTTAGTCAAAGCACTATTTTCTATTCTTGATACATAACTTCTTTATATACCTAAGATTTTAGAAAGTTCTTTTTGAGTTACCTCTTTAGTATTATTAAGACCATATCTTTTAATTAAAATTTCTTTTTCTCTATTAGTTAAAACATTAAAATATTTTTTTAAATTATTCTCTAAATTATTTTGATGTATATCCATTATATAATCATGATTAGGTGTTTTTAAAATATCTAGAAAAGTTATTTCATTACCATCTTTATCAAAACCTATCTTTTCATTTAAACTTATATTTTTATTATTCTTTTTATCTCCTCTAAAATACATTAAAATTTCATTTTCAATACATCTAGCACAGTAAGTGGTTAGTTTTGTTCCTTTTTCTTTTGAATACGAATCAACTCCTTTTATAAGTCCAATTGTACCAATACTTATTAAATCATCAATATCTTCTTTTTTATAGTCATATTTTTTTACTATATGAGCAACTAATCTTAAATTATGTTCTATTAAAATATCACGTGCCATTTTATCTCCAAGAAAATATTTTTCTAATGTTTCTTTTTCTTCTATATCTGATAATGGCTCTGGAAAAATATTATTTGAATAAGCTGCCGTAAAAAGATAAAAATCTTTAAACAAATATTTAATTAATTTTTTAAACATAACATCACCTAATTAATTATATTTATTAATGTATTAAAAAAAGAACTCACTAATCATGAGTTCTAACAAGTTCTTTATAAATTCTTCCTTTTTCTTCAAAGTTTTTAAAATATTCATAGCTGGATGCTGCAGGAGACATTATACAAGTCTTACCTTTTTCAGTAACAAGAAATGCTTTATCTACAGCCTCTTCTAAGGTATCAACTAATATTACTTTATTTTGGTCTAAATGTTTAGCTAATTTATGTCCGGTTGTAGGCATACATATAAAATGATTAATATTTGATTCATTTAAATAATCTATTAATTTTGTATAATCTATTCCTCTATCCATACCACCAAATATTAAAGTATCTACATCAGTTAATGTTTGACAAGCACTTATTGTTGCCTCTGGAATAGTCGCAATTGCATCGTTATAAAATTTAATATCTTTATAACATCCTACATATTCCATTCTGTGTTCTAGTGGTTTAAAGTTTTTTATTGAAACTAGCGCTTTATTTATATCTAAGTTATATAAAGATGCAACTAAAAGTGCGAACATAATATTTTTTAAGTTATTATCACCTTTTAATTCAGTTTTAATATCATCTCTATTTAATAATAGCTTATCATTTAAATAAATATTATTATCTTTTAAATAAATAGTTGCATCTTTATTAATTGATACAGTAAGTTTATTACCAATTACATTTGAAAAATCTTGGCATTTTAAATATTCATTATCTAAATCATATATTGCAAAATCACTTTCTTTTTGATGTCTCATTATATTCATCTTAGATGCGTGGTAATTCTCTAAAGTTCCTGCATGATCTAAATGATCAGAATATAGATTTAAGATAATTCCAATATGAGGTGAGACTTTAACAGTCTCTAATTGATGTGATGACATCTCTGCTACTATAGTAGCCCCTTCATATTCATCTATTTTATCTAATACTGGAACACCTATATTTCCTACTAAGAAAACTTTATCCATTTGATCTTTTAAAATATCATAAATTAATGTAGATGTAGTACTTTTTCCCTTAGTACCAGTTATACCTATTACATTACTACTATTAACTTCTAATAATAATTCCATTTGAGAAGTAATTTTAGAGATTGTTTTTTCACTAAAACCTAAGATAGGTACACCTGGAGTTTTAATGATTAAATCAAACTCTAATAAGTCTTCTTCACCATTATATTTTTTATAAGATGTATTTTTATCTTCTGGTGTTATTTCTCTAGCATCCAAAATAGTTAATTTTATATTTTTATCATGTTTTCTAATAAAGTTATATGTTGATATACCTTCTCTTCCATATCCGAGTATTGCTATATTATTATAACTTCTTAACTTTTCAAGTATTTTATCTTGCACCTTTAATCGCCTCTTTTAAAATATCTAAATATTCATCTACTACATTATTTTCATAATATGTTTTAGATAAATCAATGTCCTCATCTTTATAATATTTTTCTTTATAAAGCTTAGATAGATATGAATCATCATCTTTTATAATTCTATTCATTGCAAATCTAACTTCTTCAATTGTTCCAATACATTCAAATGGTTTAGTTTCTGCCTCACCTATTAACTCTATAAAGTATTTTTCTAATTCTTTATTATCTAGCATATTATCACCAAATATATCAACTACATCTTGCTTAGACATAAATGCTCTAAGAATTATAAATACAAATAAGCATTTAGGGCAATTACAACACCATACCCAAGGATTTTCCTTAGACCCTACATTACAACTTCTAAATATTTTATGGTATTTTGTATATTTAGAGAAAAGGTAAGCTATTTGTATTTCTTTAATAGGTCTAAGTAAGCTAAAGTATTTAATATCTATATTAAAGTATTTTTTTGTATATTCATAAAAATCTTTCTCAAATTCATAAGTTTTTGAATATTGATGATTTATATTAGTACCAATTACAGTTGGTTCATTAGCAGAACCTTCATTAGAAAGTACTATATACTTTCTATTAGTTAAATAAGCAATTAAGTATGAAATAAAAGCAACTATCGCGCTAAAAGGAGTATGACCATTTAAATAACCTAACTTATTAAGTTCAATTAAGTTTTTATCAATTACTCTTTTAACTGCGTAATAGTCTAATTCTCCTGCACAATCAATATGTACTTGTTTAGGATTAATCATGAAACATTTATTATCATAGTCTTTTAAAAGCTCAAGTGTTACATTAGAGTCTTTTCCACCACCTATTGGAATTAAATTACCAATACCTTTATATTCAATATCTTTAATATCTATTTTTTCTCCTCTTACATCAAACTCAAATAATTCATCTATACTAACGCTTATACCATTAACATAGAAAAATTCTCCAAGACCATTATAGAATAGTTTTTTAAACCAATCTTGTTCAAATGAATCAATATATCCTGCTTCTATAATAACTTTTTTTGGACATACACATTTATAATAACTAATTAACTCTATCATACCAATTCTAAATATTATAGAATTAAGTAAATCATTATTTATATTTTTATTAGTTATATCAGATTTTTTAATAGTTAAAGATGGAGTAAATACTTTTAAATTAGGTATCTCAAATGTAAATACTATTTTATATGTATCTTCCTCATCTATTATTTCATATTTTTTATATATAATACTTTCAAATTTATTTCTAAGTTCATTAAATTTATCCATACAACTCACCTAATTAATTATAACACGTAAATGATAGTTAGTAAATTAAAGTAATTTAAATTTAAAGATTAAAGCTACTCTATTACCTTTTCATCATCTATATAAGCATAATTTAAGTTATTAGTATTTGATATAGCTTCTTTTTTTGTTTCTTTTTCATATAACTCTTTTGCAACTTTAGCTACATTTCCACCTCTTTTGGCAACTTTTATATTCTCACTTAAGCCAATTGGTTTTTCGTTATCTAAAATATCATGAGTTGTAAGTTCACCTAAATCAGTTAGAAGCATTTCTATTCTAGACATATTATCTCTTAAATTCTCTTTTCGAATATTTTTAAAAGCTTTATATTCACTTGCTGTCATGCCTGACCATTCTTTATAAATTGCATTTGTTAAGATAGCAAATTCACTAGAACCTTTAATACCTCCATCTTGCCATTTTTTAGTTAGTCTTTTACGATCCATAATTGCTTTTATTCTAGTTTCAATCCACTCAAATGTATAACCTTTTTTTAAATAAAAATCAATCATTTCATCTATACCCTTTGATGGATCAAATACTTCATCAACTTTTTGTCTACCAAGTTTAGCAAGCCATAATTTAAAAGGCTCTGCTTTTGGAGATGGTACTGATTCAATAAGTCTAAATATACCTTCTGTATCAAGCATATCTGTATTTCTATATTTACCATCCTTTGCCTTCAATTTGAAAGTGTCACAATTTGTGACGGTTTCATTTCCTTCTTTTAATAATCTCGATTTCAAAGTTCTCCAATAATGTGAAGGATCTAAACTATTAGTTAATGCTTTAATTACATCAACAACGCTAAAATAATATTCTTCCTTTTCACTATCCCATATACTTCTAATCTCCATACCTTCAAATAATTTTGAAATTGTCTTTATTTTTTCTTTCATAATAAAACCTCCTTTTTTTAAATTTCAAAATCATTTACAACATACTACATTTTAATTATAACGAACACTTGTACGTTTTGTCAATATAAAAAAGAACTTAAATAATTTAAGTTCTTACATGAATTTATTCATTTGTTTCATCATTTGATTAACTTGTTTTTGACTTGGAGTTCTACCCATTCCACTCATCATTGCTTTAATCATTTGTTCATTAACTGGTGGATTTTTCTTTAAGTATTTTTCCATGTATTTTTTAGCAAGGAAGAAACCTACTACAACACCAACTACTAGTCCACCTAATATTTGAAGTATATCTATTAACATAATTTCACTCTCCTTTTAATATTTTACTATAAATCTTTTAAAAAGTCATCTATTGTAAGAACGTGCTCAGTCTCTTCTACTTTAGCATTTTCTTTTTCAACTACAACTTTATCTTCTTTTGATATTAAATCAACTATTACATTTGAAGATAATATTTTATTTTTTGTAATACTTGAACCAGCTGAATTTTTATCACTTATTGATAGTTCAGTTAGTTTAATATCAAATACATCTTTAGAATCTACTATTGTTAGCATTTCTTTATAATTTATGATATAACTTGATACTATATGATAAGGATTTGTTTTAATGTCTTTAATAATTCTATCTCCACGACGAGCTCGAGTTGATATATTAAATTCACTTAACTTAATTCTTTTTCCTGTTCCTTTATCAGTTAAAATTGTTAAATATTCAAGTGTCTCATCATATAACATACCAGATACTACTGTATCATTTTTAAGAGCAATTGATTTAACACCACTTGTCTTAAGTCCAACAACTGGAATTTCTTCTGTTTTAAATGCTAGTGCATAACCATTAGTTGTAGTAATCATTGTAAATTCTTTTGATTCATTTGTAACAGATACAACTAAATCACCTGCTTTAAGTTTAATAGCAGTTATTGCTTTTGAATAACGAAGTGCCCTAAATTCTGATAGCTTAGTACGTTTAACCATACCATCTTTTGTAAATATTGTAATATATTCATTACATTCAAAATCATATACTGGAATACTTGCTATTACATTTTCATCACTTGATACAGTTATAACGTTACTTACGTGTTTTCCTAAATCTTTCCATTTTAACTCTGGTATTTCATGAACAGGAATGTGTAAATAATTACCTTTATCAGTAAACATTAGTAATGTATCCATTGTATTCATCTTATACTTACCAATTACAACGTCAGTATCTTTTAGTCCAGTTTCATTATCTGTCATACTTCTAGGGCTTACTCTTTTAATATAACCCTCTTTTGTTACAACTACAATAACATCTTCTTTTGGAATCATTTTAGTTGTATCAATTTTAATCTCAGTTATCTCATCAACTAATTCTGTACGTCTAGGTGTTGCATACTCATCTTTTACTTTTTTAAGTTCATGCTTCATTAATGATTTTAATTTAGCTTCATCACTTAAAATAACGTTTAGTGCTGCAACTTTATTTTTTAAATCATCATATTCATTAGATAATTCAACAACATCTTCATTAGTTAAACGATATAGTTGTAACATAACAATATATTCAGCTTGTTCCATAGTAAAACCATATTTACTAACTAAATTTTCTTTAGCATCACTTTTATTTTTACTTTTTCTAATAGTTTGAATTACTTCATCTAATATAGATATTGCTTTGATTAATCCTTCTAT
>CAZFGE010000068.1:0-5990 GCA_964518415.1 uncultured Muribaculaceae bacterium | reverse complement strand
GTTAATACTTTAATAAGTGAAATTATTGATATGACAGCATATTCAACAGAAGAATTTTTAAGAATGCCAATTGAAGTTGTTTTAAGAACAATTGAAAAATTAAAATCATTACCATCAATTAATAATAATGCTGAAGAATTTAAATTTGAAATGTTAAAGGATAATCAAATTATAAAAAGAACTTTAAAAAAACAAGAAAATGATTTAATTGATATTAATAAGTGGAAAAAGAATTATACATATGAAGTATTTGATGATATTGTTTATATAGTTTATAATTCTTGTACTGAAGAGTATAAAGGACAAATGAACGAACTAATTGATAAAATACAAGAAGTTTCTAAATTAAATAATATAAGTAAATATATTATTGATATTAGAGGAAATGCTGGAGGAAATTCAGAAGTTATAAAACAGCTTGTTGAATACTTAAAAGGTAAAGAAGTAATATCTTTAGTTGACGAATTTGTTTTTTCTGGTGGAAGATGGGCGATTGTTGATTTACAGAATATTGGAAGTAAATTTGTTGGAACAGGAATAGGAACATGCTTAAATTGTTTTGGTAATATTTCAAGAAATGAGATAGATAAGTTTATCGTTCCAGTTTCATATAAATACTTTTATTACGAAAATAGTCATTTTGGAACGTTAAAAGAAAGAGAAAAAATAGAAGAATTAAAAAATGATAATGAAGGTAAAAAAATATTTGAACCAATTATTTTTGAACCTGATTATTATGTAGAAAATAGTATTGAAGATATTAAAAATGGATATGATAGACAACTAGAGGTTGCTATAGATGAATTAAATAAAAAGAAGGTAAAATAATGGAAAATATTTATTTAAAAGAAATGTTAGAAAGTGATATTGAAATATTAAGAGAATATAATTATGATTTTGAAAAAAATAATAATTCATTATGGCTTTCTGATGTAAGATTTTCTAATATGATAAATAAGTGGGAAAAAGAACAATTAGATGATTCTAAAGTTCATTTTCATCCATTTTGGTTAATGAAAGATAATAAAGTAGTAGGACAAGCAATTATAAAAACAAACATAGAAGTTGACGAAATGTGGAAAAACTATGGGGGTCATATTAGTTATGAAATTACTCCAAGTAATAGAAAAAAAGGATATGGGACAATATGCCTACATTTAGCACTTCAGAAATGTATGGAATTAGGTTTAAAAGATATTTTGATTTCATGTGACATAAGGAATTATGGTTCAAAGAAAATAATTGAAAATAATTATGGACAACTTAAAGACTGCATTGTCATTAATAATGATGATTCACAATATGGAAATATAGAATATCGATATATAATTAATATTAGTGATTCCTTAACAAAATATAAAAGTAATATACCTATTATTAAACCTACTTTAAATCAAATATGTAATATAAATAGAAAAACTCTTAGTAGTTTTTTGATAAATCATAGACAAAATGCTGTTGGTAATTATATAAATAGTTTTTATAATAAAATAGGGGAAATAAGAGAATTAAAAGAAATTTCTAAATTATATAAAGAGTTTATGAATGAGTTTTCATTTGATTTGGAAGGTAAATATATTGAATTTGAAAGAGGAACAGATGAAATTGCTGAATCAAAAAAGTATACTGGAAGTAATGATGTAGGATTAGTTTTAAGTGCTGTTCTTAGAATGAATGACATCCCATCAGTATTAGTTTCATCCAGTAAAATTAATGATAAAAATGAAATGCAATCTTATACTTTTATTGAAATATTTATGAATGATAAATGGTATTTATTTGATTCGTTAAATGGAATTATATATGATAATTATGATTATAATAATTTATCTTTACCAAATGGATATTATGCTTTTAAAAAGACTTTAAGTGTGCAAAACTTTGATGGTTGTAATTTAGAAAGATATAAAAAAATTATGTATGATGCATTTAAAGATTTTGATTTTAATAATTATAAAGAACCAAGTTATAAGATTATAAATTTAAAAGAACTTGAAAAAAACATAATAAATAATTGACTCTCTAGTTAACTTTAATGTTATATTTATCTCGAAAGGAGGGGTTTATGTATAAGATAAATGATTTTTCTAAAATAAGTAATACATCTATTACAACACTTCGTTATTATGATGAAATAGATTTATTTAAACCAAATTATACTGATATTTTTACAGGGTATAGGTATTATTTAGATGAACAACTAAATAATATGAAAATTATAAATCAACTTAAAGAAATAGATATATCATTAAATGATATAAAAACTTATTTAGAAAACAAAGATCAAAAAATTTTATTAAAACAAAAAGAATTATATAAAGAAAAATTAAAGAAAATAGAGGAGATTATAAATATGACAGAAACAAACAATTATAAAATAGTAGAAGGCGATTATAAAAAATATGTTGAAGTAAATGGTACAAGAAATATAAACAATAGACAAGCTTTAGAAGTTAGAGATAATAATGCTAGATATTACATAATAAATAAAAATGACAATTTTTATGATGATTTTGTTATTTACAATGAAAATAACTGGATAACATTAAATAGAAAAGAATTCATGAATGAAGAATTAATAAAAGCAATATTTAATTACTTAAAAGAAGAAGGTTATGAATATTTAACAATCTTTGTTCCAGTAGAAGATGAAGAATATCAAAATGAATTGAAAAATAAATATAATATAAACGCTGAAACAGTTATGCAAGAATCATATAAATATTATAAAAATACATTTAAATTATAATATTATAGATTAGATAGAAATATTTTTTCTATCTTTTTTAATTATATACTTGACTCTCCATCTAACTGGAGGTTTATAGTTGTTTTAAGGAAGAAATTATTAATTTTTTATAATTTGACATTCATTATAAATATTAATATAATATCTTTCTATAAGAAAAAGGGGTGGTTTTATGCAAAATAATAAGGAATATTTAATTAAACTAAAAAAAGTGTTAACTAATAAAGCATTAGTTAGATTGTTGATGGGTGGTATGAGTATAAGTTCTGTTTTAGCTATGGTTCAGAATAATAATGATAGACCGTTAGAACTATCAAGTTCTGTATATGAATCAATTCAATACGATAATGATTTTGTTGATTCTAAATATTACTATTCTGCGGATACAACAGATTTATTAAAGTGGAATGATAATAAAGTTGATTTGTCATTAACTGAAAAGAACTTAAAAAAAGTAAATACATTAAATATTGATGTGCTAAAAAGTGATATAAAAGATTTAGCTTATTTAACAAATCTTGAATCATTAACACTTACTAATTTTGGTTATCTTACTGATGAAGATAAAGAAATACTTTCTAATTTAACTAATTTAAAAAATGTAAGAATAATGCTAGATAATAGTTTATTTAAGGAAGAGTGTCATGATATTTCTTGGTTAAACGAAGACATACAAGTAGAAATAAAAAAAGATCCTGAACTTGTTTTTGAAGATGAATATAGAGATCTTAACAAAAGTGACATTTATAAATTATTCATATACAATTTAACTTATGTTATGAATGAAGAAAATAATAATAGAATTAATGTAAATATTTATGATGCTGAAGAATTAGAAGATTTAGAAAGATGGAATAAGCAATTAGTTGATATTGTTGATTCATTTAATTTTGATGAAAATATATCTGAAACAGATAAAATTATAAAAATTGTGAACTATGTAACTGATGTCATAGAATATGATCCTGATGTAAGTCAATCACTTAAAGATGGAGTTATAACTGATAAGTCTAGAGATTATAATTATAATTTATTAAGATCATTATTGGATGATAATGACGGATATGGTATTTGTTGTAATTATGCAGCTTTAACTACTATTTTAGGTTATTATTCTGATATAGATATAAGTTATATAAGTGGTACATATGGTGATGGTGAAAGAAACGGTCATGCATGGTGCCAATATAATGCTGATGATAAAAAATATTTGATTGATCCAACATTTTTAGATAGCGATATAATATACGATACACAAAAATATAATTATAATTATACTGATGGATATACAAATGATAAAGATGGAAGAGTAGATATGTATAAATCATATATGTATCAAACTGTATTTGAAGAAAGTAAAAAGAATTATAAAGTTAAAGAAGAATTTAATCTTATTGATAAAAAAGCAAGTAATGAAGTAAAAGATATTGAATATGTTAATACAAATATTGATGAATATAATAGAGAAGTTCAAAAGAAGAATAAAAAGTATGGTATATTAGCGCTTTCATCTTTATTACTATTAGTTGCAAATGAAAAACTTAATAAGAAAAAAGATGAAAAACAAAAAGTATTAGTAAAATAGTATTGGAGGAATAATATGAATAATAATAAAGAAGTTATTAAATTATTAAAAATTAAAAAAGCTCTTTTAAAAAGATTACGAGATGATGATGAATCAGATAAAAGAAATATACAAGTTAAGAAATTACCTGTTCCAAGTATTAAGAGAAGATAGATTTACATGTAAAATCTATCTTTTTTTAAATTTAATACTTGACTCTCCACCTAACTAGAGGTTTATATTTATATCAGGAGGGGGGATAATATGAAAAATACAAATCAAAAATTATTATTGGAGTTAAGTGAACAATTACAACAAGTTGATACTAGTTTAGATTTTGTTCATAATGCAATGTCAAAATTACCAGCTGGTAGTATAATTGCATCATATGATGAAAAAGACCATTTAATGAATTATAAAGTAAATGATGATTTTAGTTTTGATAATGAAGGTTATACGAAAAAGGATATTCAAAACTTACTAGAAAGTGAAAAATCATTAAAAAATGCACGCAAAAAAATAAAAAATCATCTTGGTACAATAGAAGAAGTAAAAAATCCAATAAAAAGTAGTTTAAAAGCAATAAATCCATTTAAAACACAACAAAAAATAAAAACTTTAATAAAATCAAAGAAAATAAGAGGTGTAAATATGAATGATGAAAAATATAAAATACCTTTGTGGGTAAAAATTGGAACAAAAGAATTAGATTCAAAATATAGTTTTATTAGACAATTAGAGAATAATTATGATGCCATGAGATACTATTATATTGAAAAGATATTAAAAGATGATAAAAACATACCTACAATTGAACAATTAAATCAAGAAGGAGAATGGTATGGAAGAAGAGACCTTAATAAATCAGGTATTGATGGATTTGATTGGTCGTATTTTATAATGAGATATCTTGTGTCTCAAAATATAGATATTTCAACTATTATAGGTGACAAGCAATATGTTGCTAATTTAGAATCTAATTTAGTTCCTAATACTTTATCATATTTTAACAATTTCTTTAATACAAATAATATTAAAAATAATTTTGATGATGTAGAAACACCTGAAGAATTAATGGATTATATGGTAAAACATTTTAATTATGGATATATTGATGTCAATGGTGAAAAACATTTAGATACATTAGATGGAGCTAGTGATAAAAATAATTATAAAATTAATTCAACTGATATTACCAAAAAAGAAAATGTTGGTACATGTCTTGATCAATTAAAACTAGAAAAAGAGTTTTTTGACAAAAAAGGCATAGAGACAAAAATATTTTATGTTAAATATAAAAATACAAATAATGATAATCAAAAGACTCATGTACATACTTTATTAGCATACAAAGAAAATGATTCATGGTGTTCATTTGAACATTCATTCTATAATCAAAGAGGTATTCATAAATTTGATAATATTGAAGATACATATAATCATTTTATTGAAAATGGATTAAATAGTCATTGTGTTGTTGAAAATATTAAAGAAATTGATGATGTTCCTGATGGTTTATCAATTGAAGAATTTATGAAATATGCTGATAATTATGAAAAAAATAATAGAATAAAATAAATGTATTGACTCTCCACCTAACTGGAGGTCTATACTTATATCAAGAAGGGGGAATTATTTATGAATAATAATGAATTAATAAAACAATTAAAACAATAT
>CAZFGE010000067.1:0-6126 GCA_964518415.1 uncultured Muribaculaceae bacterium | reverse complement strand
TTAATACTTTAAAAAATACATATAAAGTTACTGTTAAAGGTCAATATCCTGATATGACAGTAATAGAAATATTAAAAGGTAAAATAAATCATGCTGACTTTTTAATTGGTAAATACTATATTGAATGTTTTTCATCAATAAATTGTAGAATTAAAGATGGTAAGACTAAAATAAGCGCTGATCAAGTAGAGATTACTGGTATAGAAGGTATTGAAAATGTACAACAAGCGCTTGATGATTTAAGGGAAATACTAAGTTAATGTTAACCTTTAACTTTTTATGTAAAAAACGGGAACTTAAGTAAATAATTTACCATTTAATTTTTGAAAAAATCTTGACCGGTGGGGTTAAGATATATAATATTTTTAGAACAATAGAAGGGATGTTTTTATGAAAAAAAGTTTTATATTAGGAATAATGGTTGGTGGAATAATATTTGGAACAAGTGTTTATGCTATTTCAAATTATTTATATAAAGCAGATGAAGTATCATATACACCAAAAGATAACACATGGAATGTAAGTGATGTAAATGAAGCAATAAATAGTTTAAAATTAACAAGTGAAAGTGCGTTAACCAATTTAAAAAATACAGATATAGCAAAAGCAGTAAATGCGAATGGCGATACATTTTCTTCAGTAATAGATAAATTGGATAGTATAGCTACTAGAGGAAATATATCTAAATCTATAAATCCTGGTAGCTCAACTAGTATTTCATCAGGTTATTATAGTGGTGGAAGTGTTTCATGTTCTTCATGCAATTGTCCAATGGCAAAAGCTATTTATTTAGGAGAATATAGTTCAAATACAACAATTGATGTATCAAGTCTAAATGCTACAAGTGTTGATCAATTTGTTGCTGTTTCTTCAACTGCAAAAACTCATAGTGCACCTACTACATCGGCAAATGGTGATGTTAGTAACTATTATGGTATGGGATGGATTAATTCTTACGGATATTATACCCCAGCTTCTATGACATTAAACGGAAACACACTTTCTGTAGTACCTGCGAAGATAGGAGCTTCAGCAAATTCAAATCATGCTGCTGCTGGTAGAAGTGATTCTTATTTAAAAACAAAAGTTTATTATGTTGGAAATGTTAAGTCAATTAATTAGAATGAATGATTTACACTTATTGAGTTACTTGCTGTTATAGTAGTAATATCAATCATCTCAGTAATTGCAATCGCAACTATTAGAGGAGTTGTTGAAAAAGCTAAGAAAAATTCAGTTCTTGATAGTGCATATGGATATATGGATGCTATGGAAAAAAGAGTATTAATCAACGAGATGAATGATGATGAAGATATAGTGGATGGTATTTATAAAGACGTTAATACTTTAAAAAATACATATAAAGTTACTGTTAAAGGTCAATATCCTGATATTACTGTAATAGAAATATTTAAAGGTAAAATAAATCATGCTGACTTTTTAATTGATAAATACTATATTGAATGTTTTTCATCAACAAATTGTAGAATTAAAGATGGTAAGACTAAAATAAGCACTGATCAAGTAGAGATTACTGGTATATAAGGTATTGAAAATGTACAACAAGCGCTTGATGATTTAAGGAGAAAACTAAGTTAAAGTTAACCTTTAACTTTTTTTATGTAAAAAAAGGAAACTTAAGTTAATAATTTATGTTTTAGTTGTTTAAGTTAAATCATGATAACATCAACCTTGACAAAATCACCCGGGGGGGGGGTATACTTTACATAGAGTAAAATAGAGAGGATGTTAATATGAAAAAATTTATATTTGGAATGATTGTTGGTGGTATTATCTTTGGAACTAGTGTTTATGCTGCTACAAGTTATTTGTATCAAGCTAAAGAGGTTAGTTATACACCATCTGATTTTAGTTGGAATGTAGGAAATGTAAAAGAAGCGATAGATAGTTTAAAGTCTACTAGTGGTGCAGCACTTACAGATTTAAAAAATACGAATATAGCAAAAGCAGTGAATGCAAATGGTGATTCATTATCTTCTGTAATAAATACTTTAGGTGAAATTACTAATCAAGGAAATAAATCGTTTACTATAAATTCTACAGGAAGTACAGTAATACCTGCAGGTTATTATGATGGAACAGGTAAAATAACAACAAGTGGATTAGTAAAACCAAGTGGTACTAGAAGTATTACTTCAAATGGTACTTATAATGTTTCTGGTTATGAAAGTGCTAGTGTTAATGTTTCAGGTGATATAAAACATTCAGTTACTGCAAGAGCAAGAGCTTTAAGAAATGCTAGTAATACTGAAGCTGATCCATTAACAGTTTATGTTGAACTTAGTGTAGATGGCGTATTAAAGGATAGTAAATCAATTACTCATCATTTAGGTGGAGATAATATGAGATATGTGTGGAGTGGATATACTACAATAGATAGTAATGTATAATTATAAAAGGTTAAAGTTCAACTTTAACCTTTTCATATGCTTTTTTATTATTAGTAATTCCTAAGATATAATCCGTGCTTGTATTATAGAATAGAGCAAATTTAATTAAGAGTTCATTTGGTATATTTATTTTGCCTAATTCATACTTGCTATAGTTTGTTTGAGTCAAATGAAATATATTTGCAATATCTTTTTGAAGAAGATCTTTATCCTCTCTTAAATCCTTTAATCTATTCATAAATATTCACCATATTCATTATATTAAAGTTAAATTACGACTATTGACAAATAGTCATATTTTGACTATACTTTTTATAGATTATATACATAATAATAGTAGAATGGAGTGATTTAGTGAAAAAATTTATATTAGGAATAATTTTAGGTGGAATAATATTTGGAACTGGTGTATATGCTATTTCAAATTATTTATATAAAGCAGATGAAGTAAGTTATACACCGGGTGATACAACATGGAATGTGAGTGATGTAAATAGTGCTTTAAACGATTTACATGATAAAGCAAAAAATTACATTCCTAAGCCTTCAGGCAATAAGCAAATAACAATATCATCTACAGGAACATCAAGCCCTGTTGATGTTACAAATTATGAAACTGCAACATGTAAGACAAGTGGGTTATATTCAAGTTGTTCCAGTTGCTGCTCATCATGTTCAAGTGGTTATTTTTCAGAGACAACTTTATGGACCAATCCAAGTCCAAATGCTAATATAGGTCAAGGAAAAACCACAACGTTAACATTAAACTATGGATTAAGTGGATATTCATATATAAAAATATATTTTAAAGCAACTAAGTCTTCTACTTTAGAAACTTGGGTAATGTATCCAATGAGTGATTTTATAAATAATTATTCTGATAATCCAAATTCATCAAACGGAAAAGGTAAACCTGGTGCATGGTTTGGTATGACAAACACAACTCCAATTGGTGTCTCAAGAACAGTTTCTTATGCTTCAAATACAACTATAAAACTATCTACAGGTGGAGCTTATGGATATGCTGATAATGCAGGTTATCCAATTCCAACAAAAATAACAGGTGTAAATTTAAGACCATAAATAAAGAATCTTTAAGTTCTTTTTGTACGTTTTGTTTACTTATGTTAAAATGAATATAGATAAGATAATAGAAAGAAGAATTTACATTAAAAAAAATAAGTTTTATTGCAATTATAATTTTATCTTGTTTATTAGTAACAGGATGCACTTCTAAGAAAGAAGTACAAAAATGTACTTTTTTTTTGTATAAATAAAAAAAATAATAACACTATATATTAGGTGATAAAAATGAAAAAGATATTTATAGTTTTAATAAGCTTTATATTAATATTTTCAAATACAAGGGCTAATGCTAAATTAATTCCTGATGAAGCAATTAGATTTAGAGTAATAGCTAATAGTGATAGTGAATATGATCAAAAAATAAAACTACTAGTTAAAGAAAAAGTAGAAAACAAACTTTACACAATCTTAAAAAACACTAAAGGAATTGACAATGCTAGACAAATTATTAAGGATAACGTCGGTATAATAGATAGTATTGTCAATAAAACATTAATTGAAGAAAATTATGATAAATCATATAGTGTAAACTACGGAATGAACTATTTTCCAGAAAAAGAATACAAAGGTGTTAAATATAATGAAGGATATTATGAATCTTTAGTAATAACATTAGGAGAAGGAAAGGGAAAAAATTGGTGGTGTGTTTTATTCCCACCATTATGCTTAGTAGAAGCAGAAGAATCAGATAAAGTAGAATATAAACTTTTTATAAAGGAGTTAATAGATAAATATTTATAATCATATTTTAAAGCTTCCTAAAGTATTATAAATTAGGAGGCTTTTTATATGTCAATAATACCTGTAATGTTAATAGCTTTATCACTTTCTATGGATGCATTTTCACTTTCACTTGCTTATGGTACTTTAAGCACAAATAAAAATTATAAGATTAAATTATCATTAATAGTTGGAATATTTCATTTTATTATGCCAATATTAGGATCAATTGTTGGATATACAATTATTAATATACTACCTATAAAACCATCTATAATTATTTTTATGATACTTTTTTTTATAGGTGTTGAGATGATTATTGAATCATTTAAAGAAAATAGTAATATAAAATATTTAGATTTAATTGGAATGCTTTTATTTTCATTTGCTGTATCACTTGATAGTTTCACAACAGGATTAGGGTTAGATGTATTATATAAAAACAAATTAGTGTCTATAATACTCTTTTCCCTCTTCAGCTTTTCATTTACTTATTTAGGCCTTAATTTAGGTGGATATATAAGCAATAAAATAGGTAAAATATCTACATTTTTCGGAGGAATTGTACTAATACTAATAGGTATAATTTATATCATCTAATTTACAATTTTTAAATAATTTATTATAATGTATATAGGATATACTATGTTGGAGGTAGTTATGAAACAATTAATAATTGAAGGTAATCAAAAACTAACTGGTGAGATAAAAATAAGTGGTGCGAAAAATAGTGCGGTTGCACTTATTCCTGCATCTCTTTTATCAGATGGTATAGTTAAAATAGATAATGTTCCTAATATATCAGATATTGATGCATTAGATGAAATACTTACATATTTAGGCGCTACAGTAAAAAGAACAAATAGCACAATAGAAATAGATAGTTCAAAAATAGAAAACAAAGAAATACCAGAATCTATTTCAAAAAAACTAAGAGCATCATATTATTTCATGTCAGCTTTACTTGCTAAATATAAAAAAGTAGAAATGTATTTTCCAGGAGGATGTAATATAGGTTCACGTCCAATTGATCAAACATTAAAAGCATTTAGACTGTTAGGTGCAAATGTTATAGAAGATAATAATAAATATACAATAACAGCAGATGAATTAGTAGGTAATAATATATATTTAGATATGCCAAGCGTAGGAGCCACAATAAATGCAATGTTAGTAGCAACTAGAGCAAAAGGAAAAACAAATATATATAACGCAGCAAAAGAACCTGAAATAGTATCAATCGCAACTTTTTTAAATCAAATGGGAGCTAAAATACTTGGAGCAGGTACTAATAATATTGAAATAACTGGTGTTGATAAGTTAAGTAGTTGTTTTACTGAAGTTATACCAGATAGAATAGAAGCAGGAACATACTTAATAGCAGGAGCTTTAGTAGGTGAGAACTTAAAAATATCTAATATAATACCAGAACATATAGAGTCTTTAACTACTAAATTAAAAGAAATGGGTTGTAGCTTAAAAATAGGTGAGGATTATGCTATTATCTCAAAAGTAGATAAACTAAAACCTATAAAAGTACAAACACTAGGTTATCCAGGATTTCCAACAGACTTACAACAACCTTTAACAACTCTTCTAACACAAGCAACAGGCCTATCAGTATTAGAAGAAACTATATATGAAAACAGATTTAATAATGTCAAATACTTAAATAAAATGGGCGCTGATATAACAATAGAAGGTAAAAAATTATTTATAAGCGGTCCAACAGAATTAAAAGGTAAACTAGTAGAAGCAACTGATCTAAGAGCTGGTGCTTGTATGGTACTTGCAGGTTTAACTGCTAAGGGAATAACTACAATTACTCAAATAGAACATGTTTTAAGAGGATATGAAAATATAGTTGAAAAATTGACCAATGTTGGTGCTAAAATCACTTTAGAAGATA
>CAZFGE010000066.1:3476-6156 GCA_964518415.1 uncultured Muribaculaceae bacterium | reverse complement strand
ATTATATTCATAACATCACCTATAATAATTATATTATAAAATAATTAAATATGCAAAGAAAAAAAATCACCGAAGTGATTTTTAAGCTTTTTGTTTTTTAATGCAAATAACGCTTGCTATAATAGATACTAAAGCAACTAATCCAATAACTATATAACTTCCTATATTATCAAGTGTATTTGGAACTTTTATAGTATCATCTGATGGAGTTACTTTTTTCTCAACATAACTACCACCTGTATAGTTTGCTACTTTTACAATATATGTATCAGCATCTAATGAAATAGTAGTTTTAAAAGTATCATCATCATTTGTTTGAGTTGTTTGCATAGTAACTAAGTTTGTACCAGTTGAATCATATACAAGTACAGCAACAGCTATAACGCTAGAATCAGCTACACCTTCTACAGTTATAACACCACTTTTAGATTCAACAGCATCCATTTTAATACTTTCAGCTGCTTTAACCATTGGAAGTAACATAATAGTTAAAGAAGCAAGTATCATCAAAATTTTTTTCATAAAACTAATCCTCCCTAACTATTAATTTCTAAAAACATTATCAATAAAGTCTGAAACATTTTCAATAGATACACCTTTTCCATATCCACCAAATGTTCCACCATATGTATCTGATGATGTAGCATTTTTTAAAGTAACTGTAATATCTACATTTTTAATATCTTCTGTAGCATCAATTTTATATCCAGTTTTCTTTAAATTTTCTCCAGCATCCCATACATATTTAGTAACTGGTTCTTGAGCTATATCATCCCAATCAGTTATTTCAAAAGCAGTTAACTTTTTAGTTTCAATTGAACCATCTTTTTTAGTTATAGTAGCAATTACATCGTAATCAGTATAACTAGTATCAGCAGGATATATAAATTCACTAATTATAGATGGAGTTGGTCCTCCTCTAAAACCAGCTTTAATAAATGATCTATCAATTTGTAGATAGTATTTACCACCATTTGAACCAGTTATCTCTAATATTACTTTACTATAATAATTAGATTTAAATTTAACTGTATATTCATCTCCTGATTTAGTTAAAGATACACCTTTTTCAGGAACATCTAGCACCTTAACACTAGCAATAGATTCTTTATTAATAGTGCCTGCACTAAATTTTAAAGTATCCTCTAAAAGATATGTAGTATATCTTGCAGGTTTTTCTTTAGTAGAACCAGATATATCAATTGTTGGGTTTGCAAATACAGGATCCCATGAACCTAAATAATATGTATAATTATTAGGATCAACATTAAATGTTAAACTTTCATATAATGTATCATCATATATAACTACACGATATTTTCTATCACCATTATGAACAAGTGAATTAAATCCATCATTACCTCCTGTTGGATCAATTCCTTTATCATAATCTTCTTCATGAATAGCAATATCTAACTCTTCCCATGTCTTTGTTTTGATATCTGCTGGTAAGTTTTCATAAATATACCATTTAGTAATACCAGTTAGACCATTATTAGCATTTGTAACACTACTTGGCTTTAATGTTTTATTTCTATCATGATCAACAACTTCAGATGCTTTGATGTAATTAGTTTCATAATTTATTACACCTCCTACACCCTCTACACCATTATTAACTGTAATCGCATCACTTACGCATACTTCATCGTCACAATCCCATACAACATAAATATCAGTTGTAGCAGGAAGTGCATTTACAGTTAGAGGTGCAAAAATATTAAATAATAATACTGTACTTATAATCATAGATGTAAATTTTTTAAATACATTCTTCATAACATTCCTCCTAGTATTTATTGTACAATTTTATTTTTTAATTGTCAACTATAAGCAAATATGATATTATTAATTAAGAAGGTGTTAATATGAAACGTAAATTCAGCATAAAAAAGACTTTAAAGGTATTATTGTTATTTATATCTATCTTTCTATTTATATTTTCTTTACTACATATAATTGACTATATTAACAACTCAAACAAAACTAAAAAACAAATTAAAGAAATAAAAGAAGATGTAGAAATAAAAGAATCAGATGAGAATACAGAAATAATAGAAAGTGAAGAGAAAGAAGAAAACCCATATTGGGATTTTATAAAATTAAATTTAAAAGATGTTGATTTAACAAAGCTAAAAGAACAAAATAAAGATACAATTGGTTGGATTGAAGTAAAAGGAACTAATGTAAACTATCCTTTTGTACAAACAAGTGATAATGAATACTACCTAACACATTCATTTAATAAAAAAAACAATTCTGCTGGATGGATATTTTTAGATTATAGAAATAGTATTAAAAGTCTAGAAAAGAATACAATTATATATGGTCATGGAAGATATGATAATACAATGTTTGGAACACTTAAAAACATGTTTAATAAAACATGGCTTAATAATAAACAAAACTATGTTATTAGTATATCAACGGAATCATATGATACTATGTGGCAAATATTTAGTCTATACAAAATTAAAACAACAACTGATTATTTAAGTATTGATTTTACTGATAAAGAATTTAATAGTTTTATTAAAATGATTACTGAAAGATCAGACTATAATTTTAATACAAATGTAAGTAATACAGATAAAATACTTACTCTATCAACATGTTACAATAATGAAACTAAAATAGTTGTACATGCAAAACTAATTAAATATAGAAAAAAAGATGTAAA
>CAZFGE010000066.1:0-3435 GCA_964518415.1 uncultured Muribaculaceae bacterium | reverse complement strand
CTAATTTAATATTGTTTTACATCTTTTCTTTTAAATGTTAAAATATTTATAGGACGTGATAATATGACAATATCATTTAAAGTTAGTGAAAATACAATTAATAAAATGAATGAATTCTATCAAGATTTAAGAAGACCTAAAACACCTGACTATGCAACGTTTCAAGCACAAGATGGAGATACTGTAGTTACTCTATATAATTCAGGTAAAGTTGTATTTCAAGGTAAAGACGCTGATTTAGCAAGTGATTTCTGGGTTGCAACAGAACGTATGGAGAATAAAAATTTAATTGTTAATAATTCTGATAAAAAAGACAAAAAAAAGGAAATTTATGTAGATCCTAAGATATATAATGCAACAACAATTGGATCAGATGAAGTTGGAACTGGCGACTATTTTGGGCCTATTGTAGTAACTGGTACATATGTAAAAAATGAAGATATACCATATTTACAAGAGTTAGGCGTAACCGATTCTAAAAAAATGACTGATGAAAAAATACTAGAAATAGTACCAGATTTAATAAAAAGAATTCCATATACTACTTTTATTCTATCTAATAAAGAATATAACAGTATGAAAGATATAAACATGAACAAAGTAAAAGCAATACTACATAATAAAGTATTATTTGATCTAACTCATAAATATAAAGCTGAATATGTTGTTGTAGATGAATTCGCAAAACCATATGTTTATTATAATTACTTGAAAGAAACACCTAATGTTGTTAGAGGTATTACTTTTATGACTAAGGGTGAAACTAAATCTTTATCAGTAGCATGTGCATCAGTAATTAGTAGATATGTATTTATTAAAGAGTTTTCTAAAATACAAAAAGAACTTGGCATATTAATACCTAAAGGAGCATCTACTAAAGTAGATGAAGCAGCTTTAGAAGTTGTTAAAAAATATGGCTTTGATAAATTAAATGAAGTATGTAAAATGAACTTTAAAAATACTGAAAAAGTTAGAGAACTATTAAAATAAGAATTAATTTTCTTATTTTTTTATTGCTTATAAAATATAAATGCTATATAATATACCTCATTAAGGGGAATAGATATGACAACTATACTAAAAGATCAAGCTATTAAATATGATTATTTTGATATTTCAAAATACTTAGATAATGTAGTAATAAGTTCAGATAACTTAAATAGAGCTTTTTATACATTAATAGAATATACTGACTATGTAACAAAATTTAAACAGTATGATCAAGAAGCATTTGGGCTCCTTTTAATTAGAGCTTTTTATAACGAACTTAGAGATTCTAATCGTATTGAAGACCATATAATATATCCTGAGGAAGTATTAAAGGGAGACTATTATATAGATGACTTTAATATTTCTCATGCAAGAATTAAACAGCTTCATTCATTTTCTGAGCGTAATACAGGAGAATTTGATTATAGAAAAATAGAGGCATGGGTTAGACTTCTTCAAAATGATAAAGAAACAATTTTTTGGTATGGAGCAAAACCATGTGATATAGAAAAATTTATGGATGACTATATAAATCTTTATAAAAGTGATTTATATGATGATAATATGTTTTTAAAATGTATATTACTTCATCTAACACTTATGCGTATTCATCCTTTTAAAGATGGAAATGGAAGAACTATAAGATTACTAACTGATATGAAGTTTACAGAATTAACAAATAGATTATTCAATACAAACCTTGCAATTGCACCACTTCACCTATCAAATAGTTTATATAGAAATAAAGCAAGATATAACAGTATTATTGATTCTATATATTTTGATATGGATCATGATTCAAATAAAGAGATTAATAGTTTTATTAAGTTTATGTTAGATATGTATGATGAACAAATATTTTATATGGATAATTTACTTGATAAATCAAAATTATCTTTATTACATAGTATTGCTACTGATAATATAGGATATAGTAAAATTAAAAAGTGATAACTAATTGTTATCACTTTTTTTAATATAATCACTTAATATTTTAACATCATCACTATAAGTTATACCAAGACATTTATCATCTGTTTTAAATACTTTTATTTTAATAACATTCTCGCTTATTAACTTATTTAAAACACTAGGAATCATAAATTCATCATTAATAAGATCTTTTGTATTTTTTTTAAATTCATTAAATTCTCTTTCAAATAAGGAAATTATATCACTATTAAATCCCCATATATTCATTGAAACCAACGAATTTTCATCTGCATTGTTTGATACAACCATATCATTTTTAATCTCAATTTTAGTTACTTCTTTTATACCTGATAAAAAATCATCATCTACATTACATACTCCCCTATTTATTATAGTATCATGTAAAATAGTATTTTTAATTTTATATAAAACAGTGGAGTTATTTTGATCATTTTTTATTTTTTTAAATGCATCTAATGTATAATAATCATCACTATTTATTAAGCAAAATGGTTCATCTAAACCTTTAAGTGTAATAATTGCTTCACCTGTACCCCAAGGTTTTAATCTAGATTTATCTACTTTTTGATATCTATAGCTATATTCTATATCTATATTAGGAATTATTTGTTGCTCAAATAATTCTTTTAATTCTTCTCTAATAATAAATATTACTTTACTAAATCCAGCTTTTTTTGCATTTTCAATAGATAATTCCATGATGGTTTTATTGTTATATATTTTAGTTAACTGTTTTATACCACCATCAAATCTCTTACCCATTCCAGCTGCAAGAATAACTAACGTTCTCATTTGAAAGATTTTATAATACTGAATATATTAATATAAATAAACATAACTATAAATAAAGCCCATCCAACAAGTGGTACTATTATACATAATATCCAACTATATGGAGTATTATAAATAGTACTTCCAGATACTTTTAATTTAGATGCAAGTCCACATAAAGTTTGAATTAAAAATACAAATGCCATTATAAATGCTGGAAAGACTAAACATAATGTAGCAATTGTCCAATATTGCCATTTATAATACCATGCATCTTTTTTATAAATATTATATTTAGAAGCATTTTTAAATATAAAAACTAAATCTGAAAAAACAATTAAAATTATTAAACCATAAATCAATTTCATATTATCACCCTATTCAACCTCATTTTTTAATTTATATAAAATATTCATAGCATCTAAAGGTGTTATTGATAAAACATCTAATTCTTTAAGTTCTTTTTCAACTTTTGATTCTTCCTTCATCAATTCATCAAGAGGAAGACTGTTTTGAACTATAACATCTCTTTTTGCTTCTTTATTTTCATATACTTTTAATATTTCACTAGCTCTATTAATTAATCCTGATGGCAGGTTAGCAAGTCTTGCTACATGTATACCATAACTTTTATCAATAGAACCATCTTTTACTTTGTGTACAAAAGTAATATTACCATCTTCTTCAATAGCACTAACATGAACATTTTTTAAAGTATCA
>CAZFGE010000065.1:0-6199 GCA_964518415.1 uncultured Muribaculaceae bacterium | reverse complement strand
TCAGCTTTTTCTTTACCATAAACATCATTTAATTGTGAGAAGTTTTGGATAATAAATGATAATTTAATATTTCTTGAACGAGCAGCTGATACCATTGCATCAACATCAGTTAAAGGTGGCATGTTAGCAAACTCATCAAGTAAGAAGTTTGTTCTATATTTTAACTTTCCACCTGTTTCTTGAGCTACTCTAACAAGTGTTTCATAACATTGTTTTAAGAAAATTGTAACAAGTGGATGGTATGTTTTTTTCTCATCTTGAATAACTATAAATACAGCTGTTTTCTTACGACCTATATCTTCAAGATCAAAGTCACTATGTGAAAGCATTTCAGATAAGTTTTCACGTGATGAGAACATCTTAATCTTTTGTTTAAACACTGATAAAATAGATCCTTTTGTATCAGTAGGTGCCATTAATGTACTTGATGCATTAACATAAGCTCCTCCTGTTTGATCTTTATCAGAGAAATATTCTTTGATATAAGTTGTACCACCGAGTTTTTCCTCACCTACGGTACTCATTATATTAATACTATTTATGTTTATTTCTTCTTCAGTTGCATCTTCAAATAAAGCAAGTGAAAGACCAGTAAAATAGTCAGCAGATGTATTTTCCCAGAATGGATCTTGACCTTTACTTGATTCATCATAAAGAATGTTTTTAGCTAAGTCTTCAAGTAGCTCAGTTGCTTTATCTATATCACCACTTTTATATAATTTATATGGAAGTGTGAATGGATTCCAGCAGTTACCTTTTTGAGGATCACGGAAGTTTAATATTATAATATTATATCCACGTTCTTTAAGTTCATTTGCAGTATTTTCATATAATTCACCTTTAGGGTCAGTTACAATCATAGATTCTCCACCCTTAGCCATTACACGAATAAATGGAAAAGATAAACTTTGTGATTTACCTGAACCAGTTGAACCTATAATCATATTGTGGTATCCACTTGGATCAACCCAAATTTCTTTACCATTATTAATTAAAGGAATACCAACTTTCTCACATTTTTCTTCTGTAGGTAAAATTTTAACTAATTGTTTTTTTATTTCTTTATCTTCAGCCCATCTAGAATATCCTTTTTCTTTCTTAGCGCCAACTTGTACACCTATACCTTTTTCTCTTTCAAAAAAGTATGATGACACACCTGTGAAAGAAGCGATTAATCCAGCTAACCAGAAAACCATTGTAGGTGCGAATAAGCTAGATGTAAATGCAGGAATTGGATTTAATCCAGCAAATTCAGCATCACTAGCAAATGATGAAACATTTACAACTGCTATTGCAACTAAGAAAAGTAAGAAAATCGAATAAATTATAAATATTATTATATCTCTTAATTCAGCTTTAAACTTGAGTTTCATATAAACCTCCTATTTTTTTATATTACCATTATCAACTTTATAAAAATATATATCTGAGCCTATTTCACTATAATAATCGCAGTTAACAACAATGTTCACATTATTGTTTACATCAATTATTGAATTAAAGTTTGGAGAACATACATCATATATTTTATCAGTTGATTCAACCTTTTCAACTAAATATATTATATCACTATCTTCATTAAAATAGTAAACAAATGCAAAAACTTTATCATATGTATATTCTTCAAATAAATTTGTCACAAAATAAATTGTTTGATTGTTATATGTAATTTTATTTGTAGATAAATTATCATACCCTTCAATACCATGATTTTTAAGTATCACATTTAATCTATTTATATCTTCTGGTGAAAAATCAAAAGATTCTGAATCAATACTTTTAACATCAATTCCTTTTGTATAAGCATACCTAAAATCATCCTTAACTTCTACTTCTTTTTTTCCACTATAGAATTTAACTTCTCCATTTATATATGTAAAAGTTAATTTTCTATTATCATCAATAACTTTTATTTTTATTTTTTTTGTTATTTCCTTATTATATTTAACTAATCCTTGTTTTGTAGGTGTAAAAACATTATTTCCTGGCATAACAATTACTTTTATACTGTTTCTATCATTAACAACAATACCTAGTAATACAACTAGAATAGCTAGTATTATTCCAAAAAATATAACTAAATTATTATTTTTCATAAAACACCTCTAATCATATTTTTTAAATAGCGCAACTCGTGTAACATTAGATACACTATATTTAGCAAATGTTTTTGTAGAATTGCTTCCTGGATCTGCTATTAAAATATCATCATTAGTAACACCTGTAACAGCTACCCAGTGACCACAATTTTTCTTAACACACATTATTGGATAGTATCCTTGACTTAATAAATTTCTTACAGTATCAATCTTAGCTTGTTTACCATTTGGTAGTGCATAATTACTTTGAGTTACAACAAAGTTTGGAGCAAGACCTGACCATATACTATTATTCCACTTAAATAATCCACCTGATGTAAATCCACTATGTTGATTTAAATAATTTACCCATGTTCCAGGATTGAAGTTTTCAACAGTAACACCAGTATTAGATCTAGCAATTTGAATTGCAACAGATGTTGCTAAACATCCTGCAGATTTAATTGTATATTTACTATTTCCAAGCTTTATACTTCCCCATGATTTAGAATATTGTTTCCAACTTGCTGCCTCAGTTTCATCAGCTGTAATTGGTACTTCAAAGTCTCCACCACTAGATTCATTTGAAGTTGAAGCGCTACCAAATATTTCATCAATTATACCAAATATTTCATCATGTAACTGTTCATCACTCATTTTATTAACGTTTACAAGCGCATTATTTTTTTGTTTTTCATATATAAAACCTTTTCTTAAATCACCATCATATGTTGTTGTAAAATTAGATATATAATTACCAGAATTTGAATTATTATCAGGTCCAGGTGTTAGAGAATCACCTATCTTATTAGTTAAGTAAATACCTGGTTTTACAGCTTTACCATTTTTGGTAAAAACATCAAATTTTTCCCCTAATCTATCTTGTTTACCCCACATGCATGCACCACAAGCATCTAGAACCATTGCTTTTTTTATAAGTCCTCCAATATTTAATTCAATAACATCATAATATTTATAATAACCTATATTTTTTGCAATTCCGTGTTTAGCAACATCAATACCACAATGATTTGCGGAATCCCTACAATATGTAGTTGCTGCAGCAATAACTAAATAATCAGTTCCATCCTTAGGATAATAATACCATCCATTACTATCTAACTTTAATTCACTTAATTTAACGCCACTACCTAAATGAGTTGTACTTCCAGTAGCGTCACCAGGATAGTAATATGTTAATTGTACTTGATAGTCTAAAGCATTACTTTTATTAACAATAGTTTTTGACTCAAAACCATTAAAAATATAAAAAGATGTTATGACGAAAAATATTAACAAGTTAATATTTAATTTTTTAATATTCATCATAACATCACCTACTATTCTAAGATTAATTTATATGGTTCTTTTAATTCATCAAAATACTCTTTATCACCATTTACGTTATCCTTGCTTAAATTTATATAAGCAACTAATTTTTGATTTTCAACAACCAAAGAAATTTCATCAAGTATATTATCAATTCCTCTAGCATATGTTAAATAACAATTGAAATTACATTCTTCTCCTTCGACGTAACCTTCACTTACTTCAGCATCATAATAATTTCTAAGTTTATTTTCTACTTTATCAACTATTTCTTCTAAACTATATCCAAACATATTAGATAATTCTTCTTTATCAATAAATGTTCCATCTTTTTTTACATTAAAACTAACAAATTTTTTAAAATACTCATTAGTATCTACACTATATTCATCAATTGTTACTAATACAGATATGATATTTTTATAAGTATTCGTTTTATAATTTAATTTTGTTTTTTTATTAACACTATATGTTTTATATATTTCACTTACATAATTATTAATACTTTCTACATCATTACTATTGATATCTATATATGGCATATCACCATTTTTTGTTGTTTTATTTTGAACAGGGGTTCTAAATATATAATATAAAACAATTAATATAACAGGAATAATAATTACTATTCCTAATATTATAAATTCCTTTTTATACTTTTCTAACATTTTATCACCTAGAATCTAACTATTCCTAAGAAGCTATGTCCAGAACTAACTCCAGATACAACAATACCAGTTTTTTTACTTTGAGCATGAACCATTTTATTATCACCCATATAAATAGCAACATGTCCATCCCATACTAATAAATCACCTGGTTGTGCTTTTGAAATATCATTTAAACTTCTACCTATAACAGTTCCACCATTTGAATGAATTTGTTCACTTGATTTTCGTGGTAAATCAATACCAAAGTGACCATATATAGCTTTAGTAAATCCAGAGCAATCAATTCCGTTTGTTAAACTGTTACCACCCCATACATATGGATTTCCAACAAACTGTAATGCATAGTTAACAATTTCAACACCTTTACCACTACCACTTATTTTAGTAATATTACCATGTTCATCAGTTTGATAACCTTCATTTTGTTGTTGATATTCAGTTGATATAAAGTCATCTACAGGTCCAACACATATATCATTTTCTATCTTTACAGGTTCTCCTTGATAATTAGGATGAGTACTAGTCTCTCCATAAGCTAGATAAGATATATATTTATCAAAACTTATATGATTATATTTAAGAGTTGTTTTAGCTTTCGATTCTTCACTCATCTTACAAGTTTCTTCTACGTATTCTACTTGAGCTTGAGCTAGTTTTTCAGTGTCATCAAGCATTGTATTTATACGTTTTTGAGATTTAAAAAAGCTTACTATTTTTGAAAATATATTTTTATTTTCTTCTTTTTCTAAATCTTCTTCAGTAACACCTGTTTCTTTAGAATCATATGGACTAATTTCATTTAAATAATAATTCATTGTTTCAATAATTAATGAAGTATTTAACTGAACACCACATTTTTCACCCAATTTTGTAGTTGTACCACATTCTTTTGAATAATCTTTATTAATTTCTTTTAATTTTTCATAATACTTATAGATACCAGTTTTTTTACAATCTCCAGATTTTGTACAATATCCATAAAAAATTAATTCATTAATTAGTTCATCATCACTAATTTCATCATTTACATATGGAGTTGCTGCTTTATGATTAATTGATTTATCATCAAGAGCACTTGGTATAACAATAATAACTAAAATAAACAAAAATATAAAAAATGTACTTCCACCAATTAAATACCATTTGTATTTTTTTAATGGATTTAACATATCAAGAGCTCCAGTTTTACGAGCAAGTTTAGCTACTTCTTCTGCAGTTTTACCATGAATTGCTCCTCCAGTTGCAGCAGTAATTGCTTTTCCACCTACTTTATCTTGAACTTTTTCTTTTAATCCATCCTCTTCTTCTTGATTACTAAAAGAAGAACCACCAATAGGTGGAAAACTTCTATTATTTCTCCCAATATTTTGAAGTTTCTGAGGAGTTGTTTTATCACTGTTAGCTAATCTATTTTTATTTAATACATTGCCAACAGGTAAATCCTCTTTTCCTCTTTTAGTAATGTTAGGCATTTTAGGTGATACTTTAGGACTTCTAACATTTACTTGGTTAGAAACTGGTTCAACAGGAGTCTCTTCAATTACTTCCTCTTCAATAGGTTCCTCTTCCAAATCAATTATTTCATCAAATTTATCGTCCATAAGTATCACCACCTAACTATTTATTAGTAGCCTCCGCCACTACCAAATGAATCTAATTCTTGTTCTGTAGCAATAACATTTATACGCATTCGTCTAGAACCACATATAAATAATGCTTCACCTTGAGAGTATCCTTTAACGCTCTCTTTTTCATTATCATTTAAGTCAACTAGTTTAGCTAAATCTTCAACAGCTTGTTTTTTAAGTCCCATTACTAAGTAATAAGATGCATTATCAAAGATTGCTTTACCTTGAGTAATAACTGCTGGATCACAGAAATCACTAGGTTGTTGAGTAATAATAATTGTACCTGTATTATATTTTCTTGAACGTCTTTGGATTTGAGCTAAGAAGTCAGCACCTAAACTATTCTTTCCAGATAATAATACATGTGCTTCATCTACTTGAAGAATTGTGTTTACACTCTTATCAAGTGTTAATCCCCAAGCATATTTTAATATATTGAAGAATAATGCATTTCTAATATTTTCATCAGCATTCATTAATTCTCTAATATTAA
>CAZFGE010000064.1:2990-6207 GCA_964518415.1 uncultured Muribaculaceae bacterium | reverse complement strand
TAAAGAAGCTGCTATGTATGCAGGACTTGAACATGTAACAGGAGATTATATAACATTAATGGATGCAGATCTACAAGATCCACCATCAATGTTACCAGTAATGTATAAATATATAAAAGAAAATGATTATGATCAAGTAGGAACTAGAAGAGTAACAAGAAAAGGTGAACCACCTATTAGAAGTTTCTTTGCTAGGATGTTTTATAAAATAATAAATAAAATGTCTAAAGTAGAAATGGTAGATGGAGCACGTGACTATAGACTAATGACAAGACAAGTAGTAGATTCTATTCTACAATTAAAAGAATATAATAGATATTCAAAAGGATTATTCTCATTTGTTGGATTTAAAACAAAATGGTTAGAATATGAAAATGTTCAAAGAGTAGCAGGAGAAACCAAATGGTCTTTCTGGAAGCTATTTAAATACGCAATAGAAGGTATTGTAGCATTCACAACAGCACCACTATCTATGGCCGCAATATTAGGCGTAATAATATGTTTAATAGCTTTTATAGGTATAATTGTTATAATTGTTAAAACATTAGCATTTGGAGACCCTACTGGTGGATGGCCAAGTATGGTTTGTATATTATTATTCGTAAGTGGTATACAACTACTTTGTATGGGAATAATAGGTCAATACCTAGCAAAAACTTATCTAGAAACTAAAAAAAGACCAATATATATAATTAAAGAAACGGAAAAAGACTTATGATAAATAAATGTATTGATATATATAAAAAAAATGAAGAAGTAGTAATGTATTTAATAATGGGCGTACTTGCAACTATCGTAAATATTTCAGTTAAATATGCATTATTATTTACCATATTAAATCCAAAAGATGCATTTGAGCTTCAAGTTGCTGTAATAATATCTTGGATTGTAGCTGTCTTATTTGCATACACTACAAATAGAAAATTTGTATTTAAGAGTAAAGAAAATAATATATTAAAAGAATTTTCAAGTTTTATAGTAGCTCGCATTATAACACTTGTAATGGAAATGATTATAATGTGGTTCTTTGTAACATTCTTAAAACTAGATACAAAACTATGGGTAGCATTTATAACAATTGTTGCTCAAGCACTTGTTATAATACTAAATTATATTTTTTCAAAATTATTTATATTTAAAAAAGATTAAAATCCACAAAAAATGTGGATTTTTTAAATTTAATTATTGGAAATATGTGGAAATTTGTTTTTGTGAGTGTTATAATAAGTGACAATTTAGAAAATGGTGGATGCTATGAGATTATTTAAAAAAGGTAAACAAATAAAAAAAAGAAAATTATCATATGATGTAAATTTAGAAAACCCAATTAGTAGTTATAAAGAAGATTTGATTGGATATGAAACTGAGGTTAAAAGAATCAAAAATGCTATTAAAGGTAATGCAAATATGATTGGTATTATATCGGATTATGGATCAGGAAAATCTTCCATAGTTGAACTTTTAAAGAATTCTTTAAATAGAATATTAGATTTAAGTAAATTTAAATATAAAGTTATTAAAATAAATCTATGGGATGATGAACTAGCTTATAATAACAATAATACTATAAAAAATGTTGATGATTCTATACGAGATATTGATGAAAATGTTTCGGCGTTAACAAAATCAAATAATTCAAAAGAATCTGATTGTGATGATTTTATTAATAATAAAAAGTATTCGGTTGTTAAATTTCATAAGTCTTTTATAAGACAACTTTCCATGCAATTAAATTGTATTAACAATAATTATACAAGTAAAAAATTAAATTCTTATTATGGGGCAGCTAAAATATCTGTTATTAATATTTTGAATGTTGTTGTTTCTTTCGCTGCATATTGTTTAGTTTGTTGCTTAATATATTATTTTTTATTAAAAAATTTAAATTTATTAAATATAGATTTTAAAATAGGTGATTATTTAAATTTATTTAGATTTTTTATAATTATTTTTATTTTACTTTATTTGTTATTTAATAATGAAGTGCTATTTTCTTTTTGGAACTCATCAAAGCAAAGATATCCTTCTGAGGAAGATATTACGTTACTTTATAATGAAATTGTTGCACAAAAGTTTAGCCTTAAAAAACATTTGATTATTGTAATTGAAGATTTAGATAGAATAGGGAAAAATGAATTAGTAAAACATTATATCAACGAAATATATAGAGTATATATAGAAGGTAATCATATTGCAAAAAAAAGTGTGACGTTTATTTTTTGCTTAAAAGAAGAATATAATTATACTCTTCCTGGAAAAAATTCGGATTTGACATTTGATAAATTGTTTGATTTTACATGTTATATACCAAATTTATGCGTAGATGATTATGAAAATATATTAGTACATTTGATTAAAAAAGATAAATTATTATCAACTATATATCGTGAATATAAAAATGATATTAATTTGTTTAGATGGCTAATTACTGGAAACAATTTAAATATAAGGAAAATTAAGAAAAGATTAGAAGATTTTAAAGAGTTGTATTTAAATATTTATAATAAGAGTCTGGAACCGGATATTAATATTCAATTATGTTCTTTTGTTGTATATTTAAGAAATGATTATATGAAAGAAATTGATGAAATTCTTAAGGGACATTTTATACCAGATAAAATAAAAGAAAAAATTGTTAATGGTTATGTTGAACAATTAAAAGATGAAGAATTATCAGAAGGCGAAAGAATTGTTAAAAATAAGATAATTGATTTGATAAACAAAAATTTAATTGATTCAGATTATAAAAAATATTTTTATAATTTTTCAAAATTTAATCCTGGTTACACGGTGTATCAAAAATATATGTGTGATATGATTTTTGGAAATGGTAAACTATCTGAAATAAATCTTGAAGAGCTACATGAAATGTCTAATCAATGCGATTATACTTTTTTAAAAAAACAAGTTGCAAGTCTAAAATCATTAAGTAAAGATATTCCATGTATTGTATTGTTTGATGATAATTTATTACAATTATGCATTTCAGATTATAGAACTGACTTTGAAAAATTATTTATGAAAATGTTTGAGTTAAATGCAAATAATTATAATGATGTTTGTCAATATGTTGATCAAATAAGTCTTTCAAGAGTTAATACAAAAATTCTCGCTTCTTATTATGTTGAAGCATTAAATAATTCATTTAATAACGAATCCAATAGTCAATCAGAATTAGAAGAGTATAGAATAAAAATAATGACTTTATATAAGAACA
>CAZFGE010000064.1:0-2980 GCA_964518415.1 uncultured Muribaculaceae bacterium | reverse complement strand
TTGCTATCGAAGATATAAGTACACAAGTAAAATACTTAAAATATTGTCTAAATAATTCGATAGAAATGAATGATTATTTAATTAATTTTAATAAAAACTATAAAATTAATGATGGCTTGTTTACATTATTTTATCTTTTAAAATTTTTTAATGATAAAAATATATTGTTTAAAATACCTATAATTAAATTATTTGAGTTTGATTCAAGACTTACTATTTATAAATATATTGTTAATAAATATCAATTTACTATAAACGTATTTGATAAACTTAATTATTTAGATTATTTGGAAATACCTCCACAAAGTATTGAAAAATTTGATTCAGATGTTGTTCAGAACTTATCTCATTCAAATAAAGTTAGTATTTTATTTATAAAATATATTAGCCATTATAAGTATATGTCACCAAGCGTAAGTAGTTACCTGCTAAAGGATAAAAATTTATGCGAAGTAGATTCATCATTTTATGAATTATTAAAAAAAGACAATATTGAAAAATACTATGCTTTTAAGTGTTATAATGAAAATAAAATAGATCCGTTTCTTCTTGAAAAAAAAGGTTTTAGTCTTTTACAAACTTTGTATCTTAAATACGAAAAACTTGCTACTTTATATTATTCTGATAATAAAGCATTGAATATCTTAATTAAAAGAAGGGCATATAAAAAACTTGATGATAGTCGATTAAATAGTGAACTATTATATTATTCAACTGCAAAGCAGAATTTTGAGATGATAAATTATTTTTTGCAAAGCAAAAGAATAAGCATTGATTTAAAAAGCAAATATATAGATTCAATTGTTGACTATAATGAGGAAGTAGCATATTGCTTTTATAATATAATAAAAAGCAATAATCAAAAAAGACTCATAAATCTTTTATTAAAACAAAGCGATAAGTTCGCAGATTATTTATCTCAAGGGGAAAAGCGATATGTTAGTGCTAAGAAAAACAAGCATTGTTAAAGAAATTGGATTGTATCCAATTTTTTTTGACTTAAAAATTTAAATATTGTATACTTGAAGGGATGATTTAAAAGTAGAAAGGATATTAAATCATAAGCGCCAGACCTTTAAATAGGTGACGAGGTTAATAGTTATCGAAAATTCGGCGGATGCTATTACGGTTTAGTGTGATCGTTAGATATATTAAAAAAAGCAAAATCAACATTGTAACAAATAATATATCAAACACTCTAAATTAGGAGGATTATTATGTGTGGTATCGTTGGATACAGAGGAATAAAACATAACGCAATTGATGTGTTACTTAAAGGATTATCTAATTTAGAATATAGAGGATATGATTCAGCAGGTATTGCTTATTCATATAACGATAAAATAAAAATTACAAAATCAGTTGGTAAAATAGCCAACTTAAATAAAATAGTAAAACATACTGATTTATCAAGTCTTGGAATTGGGCATACTAGATGGGCAACACATGGAGGAGTAAACGAGACTAACTCACATCCACATCATGTAGGAAAGTTCACAATTGTACATAATGGTATTATTGAAAACTATGAGGAGATTAAATCAAAATTAATAAAAGACGGATATAAATTTATTACTGAGACGGATACAGAAGTAGCATGTGCATTAATAGATTCGTTATATAAAAAATTTGATAGTGTAGAAAGTGCTATTAATGAGGCTATGAAAATAATAAAAGGTTCATATGCATTTGGAATATTAAAAGAAGATGATGATAAACTATATATTGCTAAGAATAAAAGTCCACTTATAATAGGTGTAGGTGATAATGAATACTTTATTGCATCAGATGTTCCAGCTATATTAGAATATACAGGTAAATATATTACTTTAAATGACCAAGAATACGGAGTTATATCAGATGACATAAAAATATATGATATAGATAAAAAAGAAGTAAAATGGGCCCATAAAACGTTTGAGGGAGATAGTCTAGTAATGGGTAAAGCAGGCTATGATTACTTCATGGAAAAAGAAATGTTTGAACAACCTGAGATATTTAAAAAAAATATAAAATACTATTTAAAAGAACATTTTGATGAACTACCTGATTTATCAAAATATAAGAATATTGATATAGTAGCATGTGGTAGTGCATATCATGCTGGATTAATAGGTAAATGCTTAATTGAAGAATATGCTAAAAAAAGAGTAAATGTAGAGATAGCTAGTGAATATAGATATAACGATTTAGAAATAGAAAAAGATACATTACTAATTGCTATATCACAATCAGGTGAAACTGCAGATACACTAGCAGCCTTAGAAAAAGCAAAAGAACAAGGTATACATACACTTGCTATAGTAAACGTTAAAGACTCATCAATAGCAAGAGCAGCTGATAAGGTATTATATACAAATGCAGGATCTGAAATTGCAGTTGCAACTACAAAAGCATATTCAGCTCAAGTAACAATACTATCTTTAATAGCATTAAAACTATCTAATTTAAATATAGATGATGTTTTAAAACAAGCTAAAAAAGTACCAAGTTTAATGGAAAAAGTATTAAACTATGACTATACTAAAATAGCTAAAAAAATACATAAACAAAATGATATATATTTCTTAGGAAGAAAAGTAGACTATATGATTGCTCTTGAAGCATCATTAAAACTAAAAGAAATATCTTATATACATAGTGAAGCATATGCTGCAGGTGAGTTAAAACATGGAACAATATCTTTAATAGAAAAAAATACTCCAGTAATAAGTATTCTAACCAAAGAAGATATAATTTTAAAGACATTAAGTAATATAAAAGAGACAAAAGCAAGAGGAGCATACACAGTAATAATAAAATCATCAGATATAGAAACATTTGCAGACTATGAAATAAAAATACCTAGTACAATTGATTTATTTATGCCACTAATTGCAATAATACCACTTCAAAGAATTGCCTTTGAAGTTGCTAAAATGCGTGGATGCGATATAGATATGCCTAAGAACTTAGCTAAATCAGTAACAGTAGAATAATT
>CAZFGE010000063.1:0-6225 GCA_964518415.1 uncultured Muribaculaceae bacterium | reverse complement strand
TATATGTTTCCATATCTCCAAATAGTTCTAAGCTTTGATCAACATCTACTCCATTTGATTTTAATATATTTACGTCTCTCATTCTATCACCCTAATTTGATTATAGCACAATATATTTTTTTATACTATACTATTTTACAACATTTGACTCATTTTTTTATAAAAAAAAAGAATTAAATAATTAATTCTTTATATAAGTATTTAAGATTTTATTTAATTCCATTTTATCAATTGGTTTAGATAAGTAATCATTAAATCCTTCTTCTATATATTTTTCTCTCATACCTGATATTGCATTTGCAGTCAAAGCTATAACAGGTGTATCAAAATTATCTAATTCTTTTAATTTATGGAATGTTTCAACACCGCTCATATTAGGCATCATATCATCCATTAAAATTATATCAAATTGTTCTCCTGATTTAATTAAGTCAATACATTCAAATCCACTTTCTAAAGTTTTAATCTCACAGTTATATTTTTCAATTAAACGTGAAGCAACTTTTAAGTTCAATTTATTATCATCAACTATTAATACTTTTTTGCCAGTTAAATCTCTAATATCTGAACTGTTATTTTCGTTTTCTGTTTTTATTTGTTCTGGATCTTTATGTATAATTTTTTGATCTAACGCGACAGTAAATTTAGAGCCTTTGCCATATACACTTTGGACCATTATTCTACCATTCATTAAATCAACTAATCTTTTTGTAATAGCAAGTCCAAGTCCAGTTCCTTCAATTGTTTTATTTTTTTCTAAATCAAGTCTTTGGAACTTGTCAAATAATTGATCTATATTTTCTTTTTTTATACCAATTCCTGTATCTTCTACTGATATAATAAGTCTACAAACACTATTGTTTTGAATAGAAGAAACTCTAAATATTACTTCTCCTTCTTTAGTATACTTAATAGCATTTGTAAGTAAGTTTAATATTATTTGTTTAACACGTACAGCATCACCATATAAAATTGGTGGAATACTCTTATCAAAGATTGGTTTAAAGTCCAACTTTTTATCACCCATACGAGCTTTAGATAAAGCGGTTAGGTCATTTAATACTTCATATATATTATATTCACCATCTACAATTTCTATCTTATTTGCCTCTATTTTTGAAATATCCAAAATTCCATTAACAAGTTCTAGTAATGATTCACTAGCTCTTACTATATCTTTAACTTCTTCTTGTGCCTGTTCTGGTAAATTTTCTTCTTGTAAAGCTTGAGAGAATCCTACTATTGCATTAAGTGGAGTTCTTATCTCATGTGACATAGAACTTAGGAATTCTGATTTTGATTGATTTGCTCTATCTGCTTGATCACGAGCAATATTAAGTTGTTCTATCATTTTAATATCTGGATTTTCAATTGTAAAATACATAACAATACAAATAATTGTTTCAGCATAAGTTAATAATAATATTTGAGGCCAAAAATATTGAATTACAATTGAAATACATCCTATAATATAAAACAAGAAAATTGGAAGACACTTTTTAGAAGATATTTGTTTATAATTTCTAATAAGTAAATATGTTATATATAAAACAAAAATTAAACTGAAAAAATAAGAAAAATTAACACACAAACCTTTTGTATAATGAATTTGTAAAGATTTATCAATTACAACATCAATTGGTAAAAAATAAATAACAACAGAAAATACAACAATTATTCCTAAGGCAATTTTATAAATGTTTTTGTTTTTATTTTCCTCAGTTTTTGAAATCGTATATACATAACATGTAAACATTATTGTCCAACTTATCAAATAAACTAAATATGATTTCAAAATAAGTTCACTAATTAAAGTATGTTCATAATAAATATCACATGCATATGAGCAAAAAAGTTCAACAATTAATCCAATAAGATTTAATATTATTAAAAAACTATATGTTTTAGTTTCATCATTTTTTATATGTCCCTTTGCATAAAAGAAATAAATAATTATTAAAATAAATGGAATTGCAGCTAATGGAAAAAATATACCACTACCCATTTTATCACCCCTACTATCATTAAGATTATATCATAATTTAATCTTTAGAGATACAAAAAAAGCGAAAAATCGCTTTTTTATTTAACTAATTTTTTTTGATTACTTTTTAATTTATTTAATTCCATATCTTCAAGTAATAAATAATCAATTTTTTCAGTACCTGCTTTTCTTGGTAATTCAGATACAAATTCAATATCTCTTGGAATCTCATATTCTTTTAATTGAGCATTTTTATTATCAATTTTAACTGGTAAAGATAGTTTAAGAAGTATTTCTTGTTTTAATTCTTCTGTTGGCATTACATTAGAATCTAAAACAATAAATGCTTTATTAATATATAATTCGTCTTCATCAGGAACTTTTATTGAAGCACAATCTAAAATTCTACTATCACTTGCAGAAATAATATTTTGTACATTATCTAAATATACTTTATGACCAGTTGATCTGATATAAAATCTAGATTTACGATCTGTTGGTGTGAAATAACCATCTTCATCTATAAATCCTAATGTACCAGTTCTAAAATATGTTTTACCATTTCTAACAAATTTTGAACATGCTGTCTTATCAGGTTCACCAAAATATTCTTTAAATACATGATTACCAGCTAAGCATAATTCTCCTATTTCATTATATTTCTTCTCTTCTAATAAATCTCCGTTTTCAATAGGCTTATTATCAGGAACATCCTTATCTATTATTAATGGAGTTGAACCTACTAATATTTTGCCCGCTGTAGATTGCTTTAATGGAACACCTACTGGAGTTGAACCTATACTTACAGTTTCAGCATTTCCACATCCATTACCTAGCTCAACATCATTATTATTATGTTGATTAAAGAAATTATAACCAACGTTTGCATGTTGAAGAGTTAAGAAATCTCCTCCAGATATAAAATGAGAAATTTGAGATAAGTCCATATCTTTATTTAAAAATCTCATTGTTAAATCTAAAACTGCAGGACTACCAAATACAATGTTTGGTTTTTTATTATAATAGTAATTAACTGTGTCTTTATCCCAATTAGGTGTCATTATAGCTTCTTTTCCCCATAAAAGAGATGTTAATAATGATGTAACCATACCATATGGATATCTAAGTGGAACACATGTCATTGTTTTTGTACCAGTAATGTTTTCAGTATGACTTGTATTACCTGCATACATTTGTGCTGAAATAATATTTTTATTTGTTAAAACAACAGCTTTTGGTTGTCCAGTAGAACCACTTGTATATAGAATTAAAGCATCATCATTCCCCTTATTTGGTAAATGAATACGATCTTTTTGATATAAACTTATATTTCCTAAAGAATTAAAATTAATTTTATTATTTGAATTTTCTGAATCACTAATAGCATTATAGTCTCTATTATTAGATAATTCATTGCTTAAAGTAATAATAAATTTAACTTTTGTATTATCCTTAATCTTTTTACATTGTTCTTCAGTTTTATTAAAATTAATAAAAATTGGTGATTCATAATTATTTAAGTAAGAATATATTTCACTTTCTGATGCATATTCATCTATATATGTTGTAATTGCACCTATTTCATTTAATGCTAAGAAACAAGCTATTGCGTGATAATTACTTGGAAGTGAAATAGTAACTATATTACCTTTTTTTACACCTAATTCCTTAAAAGCTAAATAAAGTTGATGTGCATCTTTTTTTAATTGCCCATATGTTGCTTTTAACTCATTAGAATCAATAGCAGGTAAATTACCATCTTTTCTACGTAAAAGATTAAGTAAAGTAACAACATCTACATTTGGAATAATTGGATTCTTTTCAAAAAAAGTAGAATCCTTAGTTTGTGGTAAATCAATTGATGGATAACCAGTATATTTTTCATTTTTCATAATATAAACCCCTCTCAAATATCTTTTTTATTTATTACTTTTTCTATTCATATTAAATCAGAAATATCAAATATAATATTTTCCCCCTGAATTGCTACTTATTATATACAAAATAAAGGATTTGTCAAATTTATACGAACATGTTTTCTTATAGTAAAAAGTAGTGTTTAAACTACTTTATTTTTTCTTTTGAAAGTATTTTTACTTTACCTTGAAATAAGTATTCAGCTCTTTTTTCTTCTATATCTTCAGTAAAAATAGGATTCCAATATTTTTCTGTATATTCATACATTTCTTCATTCGTTAATATATCATCAGGTATAAACATATCACTAGATTTAAATAAATTACCAGTTACTTCTACTTTAAATAAATTAAAGTAATCACGTTTATTTAATTCTTTTAACCAAAATTCTAATGATTTTTCATCAGCTAACCATATTGAATGATATCTACTAGGAAGATTTGGATAATAATTTAATCTATATTCTTCCATTATTTTTTCTCTTCTAGATAAATTAGAGTTTTTTATAATACATCTTGCTTCATTCATCATTCTAAGAGCTAATTCTTTATCTATAGTTTTAAATTTATCTTCATCCATATAATCATCAATAATTCTATCAAATGATATTCTTTTAACTTCATCATTATTACCTTTAGAATAAACTGCAGGCGAAAACTTTTTAACAACTTCACACAAATTAGAATCAAACTTATCACTTATTGTAAGAATATTACCTACTTGCCAAATGTTTTTAAACTTATCTGTGTTTTGAATATGATACATTGTTTTATTTTTAACTTCCATATAACCCCTCCAAATTGCTATATATTATAACACGTATTTATAAATTTAAAAAGACTATATTTTAAAATATATCCATTGTATAGCGAACATATATTTGCTATAATACATTAAGAACATTTAGTTGTTGAGTGTCTACCTCCAAGTCTTTTAAGAAAGGAGGTTTGATGATATGAAAAAACGAGAATACACAATATGCATTCTACGTCTTTCATCTCTCATTTTATTCCTTCTATTAATGATAATAGTTGTAATAAAGAAATGACACTTAATTTCATAAGAAATTAAATGTCGATCCATTAAGGTAGACATTCAACATGACAAAACTGAATGTTCCCTTTTTTATTTTATGAAGTAAACTTCATCTATATACATTATAACAAATAAAAGAACTTTAAACAAGTTCTTTTAATTTTCTTTAATACTTATATGAAGTTCATCTAATTGTTTTTTGTCTACAATATTAGGGCATTCACTCATTAAATCAGATGCACTTGTAGTTTTAGGGAATGCTATTACATCTCTAATGTTTTCTGTCTCACAAAGTAGCATTGTAAGTCTATCAAGTCCTAGTGCTAAACCACCATGTGGAGGAGTACCATATTTTAAAGCTTCAACAAAGAATCCAAATTTCTCTTCAATATCTTCTTTAGAAAGTTCTAATGCTTCAAACATCTTATCTTGAATAGATGCATCATGAATACGTATTGATCCACCACCTGCTTCATAACCATTAATAACAATGTCATAAGCATTTGAATAACAGTTTTCTTTATCAGTTAATAGTTTATCAATATCTTCTTTCTTAGGAGCTGTAAAAGGATGGTGACAAGCCATAAATCTACCCTCTTCTTCACTCCACTCAAATGTAGGAAAATCTACTACCCAAGTAAGTGCATAATCACTATTAGAGTATAGTTTAAGTTGGCGAGCCAATTCACATCTAAGCGCACCTAGAGAAGTTTTTACTACATTATATTCACCACTTATAATAAATACTAAGTCATTTTTCTCTAATCCTAATTTAGATATAATAGAATTTTTTTCATCTTCACTTAACTTAGATGCAATAGAACCAGTTAAAACATCCTCATATTTTAAGAATATTAATCCTGTTGCTTTATATTTTTTAACAAACTCAGTTAATTTATCAATATCTTTTCTTGAATATTTATCAGCTGCATCTTTAACAACAATTGCATCAATATTATGTGCACTCTTTAAAAATTCAATTTCAGTATTATTAAATAATTCTTTTAACTCAACTATTTTCATTCCATATCTTAAATCTGGTTTATCAGAGCCATAATATTTAATAGCATCTACATATTTCATTCTGTCAATTGGAAGTTTTATATCAATACCTTTAACCTCTTTGAATACTTTTTTAAGTAATCCTTCAGTCATACTAATTACATCATCTTCATCAACAAAACTCATTTCCATATCTACTTGTGTAAACTCAGGTTGTCTATCTGCTCTTAAGTCTTCATCTCTAAAGCATTTAGCAATTTGGAAATATCTTTCAATTCCACCTACCA
>CAZFGE010000062.1:0-6272 GCA_964518415.1 uncultured Muribaculaceae bacterium | reverse complement strand
TTGATGTTTCATTACTTGATAATTAGAGTTAATTATACTCTTTCTAACTATAATTATACAGTTAAAATTTGATTTAAAACTATAATCATCAATAATATCTCTGATTTGTCTTTTAATCTTATTTCTACCTACTGCATTTGTAATATGCTTAGATACAGAAATACCAAAATGATATAAACCTTCACAATTTTCTTTATATACTAAAAAATGTTTATAAACAAAAGGTTTATTATTTTTAATTATTCGATCAAAATCATAATTATTTTTCACTATATACTTTTTTTTCAAAATGACCACATCATTTCCATTTATAATTATACTATATTAAGGCTTAAAGGCGCAATTAAAAAATAAAAATAAAATAAAATTATTATTTGTGTATTAAATACATTTTATAAATATTATTAAATAAATAATAAAAAAACACCAATGGTGTTTATTAATGAGATAAAACTTTACGACCTTTTTTTCTTCTTCTATTAATTATATTACTTTTCATACGAGCGAAGAAACCATGTTTTTTAGCTCTTTTTCTATTATTAGGTTGAAATGTTCTTTTCATAATCCACCTCCGTACTATCTAATTTCTCTTTGCTTTATCAATTATATAGATAAATCCACAATTTGTCAAATGTTTTTTTACATTATATTTAAAAGGCTTAAAATTTTTTCCACTTTAATTAACACCCTGTTGATAAAAAATATATCACATGTGAATTAAAATTTTACATTTTTTCCACAAAAAGTGTTGACAAGTGTAAAATCGTTAGAAAATATAAGCATTTTGGTTGTGGAATTCTCTGTTTATAAGTATTTTTTTAATATTTTTCCACATTTTTTGTTTTTTTTTATGTAAAAATATTGTAAAATGGAGTTAGCGACGTATTGGAGGTGACAATATGGACAATTCAAAGCTATGGAATTCTTTTTTAGAAAGAATAAAAGGTGAATTATCCCCAATTACATTTGACACATGGTTTGCTGAAACTAAAATAGCAAAAATAAAAGATAATATTGTCACATTGTCGGTTCCAATGCATGTACATAAAAAAATGCTTAGTGAAAACTATAATGAGATAATAGAGGAGATATTTACAGAAGTATCTGGATCAAACTTTAAATTTGAATATTTAACAGAAGATGAAATAGTTGATGATAATGTTAATATAGATACTGAAAATATAGGTGTTCCTGCAATATCTCAATTTGAATCTAATTTAAATCCTAATTATACATTTGATAACTTTATAGTAGGTAATAGTAATAAGTTTGCTAAACTTACAGCATTTGCTGTTGCGGAAAAACCAGGACAGATGTATAATCCACTATTTATATATGGAAATAGTGGGCTAGGTAAGACTCACTTGATGCATGCTGTTGGTAATTATGCACTTAAAAACAATAAAAGTAGAGTACTTTATGTTACAAGTGAGAAATTTGTTGATGACTTTATCAACATAAATAAAAGAAATCAAGACGGAAATAACTTTGATAGTGTAGATTTATTCAAGAAAAAATATAGAGATGTGGATATCTTAATAATAGATGATATACAATATCTTGGTAATGGTGTAAAAACTCAACAAGAATTTTTCAACACTTTCAATGAATTATATGATAAAAATAAACAAATTATTATATCTTCAGATAGATCACCAGATGATTTAAAATTGTTAGAAGATAGACTAAGAACTAGGTTTAACTGGGGTATTACAATACCAATTGAACCACCTGAATTTGAACTTAGACTAAATATTATAGAAAAAAAGCTAGAAGGTCATATGTTAAATACGCCTTTTCCTAAAGATGTACAAGAGTTTATTGCAAGTAACTGTACAAGTGATGTTAGAAAAATAGAAGGGGCAATTACAAGAGTTATAGCATATGCTGCTATGATGAATGGTTGTGATATTGATCTTGACCTTGCAAATGAAGCTTTAAAAGGATATTTTGTAAATACTGTAGTATCCAAAAATAAAGTAGAGCAAGTTCAACAATTAGTTGCTAAAAACTATAATATTACTGTGGAAGACTTAAAAAGTAAGAGAAGGGTAGCTACAGTTGCTTTTCCAAGACAAGTTGCTATGTATATATGTAGAACATATCTTGAAGAATCATTTCCTAAAATAGGTAGTGAATTTGGTGGAAAAGATCATACAACAGTTATGCACTCTGTTGATAAGATTAAAAAAGAAATTAAAAAACAACCAGATCTAAAAGATGAGATTGAAAAAATAATTAACAAGTTAGTATAGTGGATATTTACAATTTTATTAACACTTTATTAACATGTAAAAATGGTGGTTTAGCCTTGGAAAATAAGGACTTTACATATTTTTCCACACTTTTCCACCTCTATAATAATAATAAATACTATAAATAATAAAAAATAGGAGGGTTTATATGAATTTAGAAATTAAACAAAGTATTTTATTAAATAATTTAAATTATGCTATTAAAGGAATATCTAATAAGAATATTATTCCAATATTAAACTGTATAAAGTTTGAACTTACAAATGAAGGATTATATATGACAAGTACTGATAATGAAGGTGCTATTAAAACATTTATACCATCTAGTGATATTGAACGAGTTAATAACTTAGGTGAAGTTGTTATATCTGGTAGATATATTTATGAAATTATTAGAAAACTTCCAAATGATATTATTAAAATAGAAGAAGTTATTGATAATCAAATAAACATTTCCACATCTAATTCTTCATTTAGTTTAAATTGTAATAATGTAAATGAATTTCCAGAGTTAAACTTAGACGATAGTAAAACTCCAATTCATATGATGAGAAGTGATTTTAAAAATATTATTAAACAAACTTCATTTGCAGCTTCAACTCAAGAAAATAGACCAGAATTTACAGGTATTAACTTTAAAATAAATAATAATATATTAGAATGTACTACAACAGATTCTTATAGATTAGCTAAAAAAACTGTTAAATTAAATGATTCTTTATCTGAATCTGTTAATATAATTGTTCCATCTAAAAACTTAATTGAGTTAGAGAGAATGTTAAATGATAGTGATGAATTAATAGAAATCCACATATTTAATAATAAAATTATATTTAAATTTGATAATATTTTAATGATGTCAAGACTTATTAATGGTAATTATCCAGATACTAATAAATTAATTCCTAGTGAATTTGAAAGTGTTTTAACACTAAATTTAGCTGATTTTTATCAAGCAATAGATAGAGCATCACTTTTAACTAGTGAATTTGATAAAAATACTATTAAATTAAATTTTGAGGGATCTACTATTAATATTTCATCAAATATACCTGAAATTGGACATGTAGAAGAGACTGTTAGTTGTTTAACTAATAATGAATCAAGATTTAAAGTAGCTTTCTCATCTAAATATATGCTAGATGCATTAAAATCATTTGATTCTAATGAAGTATGTTTAAACTTTAATGGTGAAGAAAAACCAATTTTAATAACAAATCCTGAGAATGATGATATTATTCAATTAATTGTTCCAGTTAAAACTTACTAAAAATAGGATTTTTCCTATTTTTTTTATACTTTTCCACAATAAAAAACAAATATCGACAAGCCTATAGTGTAGAGTAGGAGCCATTAAATTTAAAGAAAAGAGGAAAAACTATGGAAAACTATGAAATTAACAGTAAAACTATGGCTATCATACCTATAACAGATAGAGTTAGTCACATAATAGAAGAGGAGGCTGATTTTTTTATTAATCAAAATTCATTTGATATTGTGGATAAAAGTTGTAGATATTTTGGTTCATCTTATGAAGGAAGACATATTGGAACTATAAGTATGCTTGGAATATCTTATAAAACTCCTATTTTGGTAGAAGAGACACAAAATATAATAACATTTCCAACACTTACTCCAAGAGATGAAAAATGTTGTTGGATATTCTTAAATCAAATAGAAAAATATATGAAAAATGATAAATTATCTAGAGTAAAATTTAAAAATGGATATGAGCTTAATTTAGATATTTCATATGGTTCACTAGAAAATCAAATTTATAGATCTACAATGCTTGATTCAATAGTAAGAAAAAGAAGAAAATAAAGAAAATTTCTTCTTTTTTTAGCGATTTTTTGGTATAATTATATATAGGTAGTGGGATACCTCGAATTACTAAATTTTTAAATTTAGGCCATTTTTTTAAAAAAGAAGGTGAGTAATGTATCTTAAAAGCATAAAAATTCAAAATTTTCGTAATTATGATAATTTATCACTTGAGTTTGAAAAGGGGCTTAATATAATTTATGGTAATAATGGTCAAGGTAAAACTAATTTACTAGAGAGTTTATATGTTTTAGGAATGACAAAATCCCATCGTTCTTATATAGATAATAAACTAATAAAGGATGGAAAAAATTATTTTAAAATAAATGGAAATCTATTAATTAATCATATTAAATCAAAATTAGAATTATCTTATGATGGTAAGGTAAAACTTCTTAAAATAGATAATAATGACATTAAAAAGGTAAGTGATTATGTATCTTTAATGAATGTAATTATATTTTATCCAGATGATTTAAATTTAATTAAGGGTTCTCCATTTGAAAGAAGAAGGTTTTTAAATTCTGAAGTTAGTCAGTTATCTGGTGAATATCTAAATGTTTTAAATGATTATAATAAACTTTTAAAAATGCGTAATGATTATTTAAAAAATAAGCAAATTGATAATAATTATTTAAATATATTAACTGATTATTTAATAGATAAAGCTGTAATTATTTATAAAATGCGTTATAAATTTGTGGAAAAGTTAAATAAGTGTATTAATGACATTTATAAAGATTTATCTAATATTGAAGGCTTTAATATAGTATATAAAACATCATTTTTAATAAATGATTTTAACAAAGAAGCTTTAAAAGTAGAATTAAAACATCAATTTGAAAAGAACAAGATAAAAGAGTTAAAGAATAAAATAACCATGATTGGTCCTCATCGTGATGATCTAGAATTTTTAATTAAAAATGATAATATTAAGAATTTTGGTTCACAAGGACAACAAAGAATGGCTATTTTAGCTATTAAACTTGCTGAAATAGAGATAATTAATCAATATAAGGGTAGTTATCCAATTCTTCTTTTAGATGATGTATTTAGTGAATTAGATAGGAAAAAAAGAGGTAATTTATTAAAATATTTAGAAAATGATATTCAAACAATTATAACAACAACAGATTTAACGAATATTAATAAAAAAATAAGGGATAAATCAAAGTTGATTAATATTGAAAATGCAAAAATAAAGAAAATAGTTGAGGTGATTGATTGTGGAAAATAAGATAGAACATTATGACGCATCCGATATTCAAGTTCTAGAAGGACTTGAAGCTGTTAGAAAAAGACCTGGTATGTACATTGGTACAACTGATGTAAAAGGTCTACATCATTTAGTTTGGGAAATTGTTGATAACTCAATAGATGAAGCTTTAGCTGGTTTCTGTGATAACATTGAAATAGTTATAAATAAAGACAATTCTATTACAGTTAAAGATAATGGTCGTGGAATTCCAGTAGATATCCACCCTAAAACTAAAATGTCAACTGTTGAAACTGTATATACAGTACTTCATGCAGGTGGTAAATTTGGTGGAGGAGGATACAAAGTATCTGGTGGACTTCACGGAGTTGGTGCATCAGTTGTTAATGCATTATCTTCATGGGTAGTTGTAGATGTTTATAAAAATGGTAAAATTCATGAAGTTAAATTTAAAAATGGTGGAAAAATAGAAGAACCACTTCATGTTATAGGTGAATGTGAAGAGGCTAGAACTGGTACAACTGTTACATTTAAACCTGATAATACAATATTTGATACAGATATTTATGATTATGAAACTTTAAAAGTTAGAACAAGAGAGCTTGCATTCTTAAATAAAGGTTTAAAACTTACTTTAAGAGATGATAGAGATGCTGAAGATACTCAAGGTGAAGTTTTCCACTATGAAGGTGGTATTAGTGAGTATGTTAAATACTTAAATAAATCTAAAACACCAATTCATGAAGAAATAATTCACTTAGAAGGTGAAGAAGATGGAGTTATGTTTGAAGTTGCTATGCAATATAACTCTGGGTATTCTGATAGTATTTATTCATTTGTTAATAATATCAATACACATGATGGTGGTACACACGAAGAAGGTGTAAGAAGAGCATTAACTCGTATTATTAACAACTATGCAAGAAAAAATAATATTTTAAAAGAAAAAGATGATTCTTTAACTGGTGATGATGTTA
>CAZFGE010000061.1:0-6305 GCA_964518415.1 uncultured Muribaculaceae bacterium | reverse complement strand
GTAACTAATGCACATTATTCAAATGAGATAACAAATTATTTAATAGATTTAATCAATATAAAATTTTCTACTTTTCATGATTTAGATATACTAAGTAAAATTAAACTTGATAAGTTAGAATATGAAGTTATTAAATTTAATCTTATTTCAAAATCTGTTAAAGCTTTGGAAGGAGTTAATTGTATAACTAAAAAAACAAGTGATAATTTTAAAATTAAAGCTAATTTAGGTGAAAAACATGAGTTAATTAATATGTTATTTTTAAATCATATAAATATTGATCTATATGATAGATCTAATATTGAAAATATATATAACAGTATAAACTTAGAACTTATGAATTTAGAAAATAAACTTAAGGGATGTGGACACTATGGATATAGCAATGATGAGTTAAAACTAATTCAAAAGGAAAATATACTTAAAGATAAATTAAACGAATTAGATATCATTATGAAAGATAAAGAAATAGTTCTTTATGATAAATTACTTAATGATGAACTTGAAATTCCAAAAGATAAAGGCATTATTGTTGGAATAGATGATATTTATGAAACTAAACAAATTTATTCAAATTCTAAAATACTTATTTATAAAAATATTTTATATAAATAAAAACACTAACAATTGTTAGTGTTTTATTTATCTAAGTATTCTTTTAAAATCCTTTTTAATTCTTTTTTATCAATTGGTTTAGATAAATAATCATTGAAACCTAGATTTAGGTATTCTTCTTTCATTCCTTCAACAGCATTAGCTGTTAAAATAACTACTGGGATATTAAAGTTTGGATCTTTTTTTAATTCATTAAATGTTTCTTTACCACTCTTTCCTGGCATCATATCATCTAGTAAAACTAAATCATATTTTTTTCCTCTATTAATTAAATATAAGCAATCTACACCAGATGTTGTTTCTTCAGGGACAATGTTATATGCTTTTAAAAGATTTCTAGCAACTTTTAAATTAAGATTATTATCATCAACTAATAATACTTTTTTATTTGATAAATCATTTATTATTGTTATCTCATCATTATTCTCATTTTTTTCTAAAATAGGATTTTTAACAATTTTTTGATCAACTATAAATGTAAATGTTGAGCCTACTCCATATTTAGATTGAACTAATATTTTACCGCCCATCATTTCAACTAAACGTTTTGTGATTGCAAGTCCTAAACCAGTTCCTTCAATTCCAGAATTTTCATTATCCAGTCTTTCAAATTTAGAAAATAGTTTGCCTATGTTTTCCTCTTTTATACCCATACCAGTATCTTCTACTTTAACAGTTAAAGTACTTTTCTCTTCTGTATTAACAGCGCTGACATCAAATATAATTTGACCTTTGTTTGTATATTTAATTGCATTGGTTAAAAGATTAACTATTACTTGTTTAATTCTTGCACAATCACCATATAAATATTTTGGTACATTTTCAGCTTTATGATATTTAAATTCTATTGGTTTATCATGACCTAATCTTGCTTTTGATAGTGCAACTAAGTCATTAAATGCTTGATCAAAATTATATTCTGAATTAATTATTTCAATTTTATTTGCTTCTATTTTAGAAATATCAAGTATTCCATTTACTGTCTCTAGTAGTGTTTGTGAAGCTGAAATAATATCATCTACTGCTTCTTTAGCACTATCAGATAATTGTTCTTCTTTTAATCCCTCTGAAAATCCTACTATTGCATTAAGTGGAGTTCTTATTTCATGTGACATACTAGATAAGAAATCTGTCTTTGCCATATTTGCCTTATTAGCACGATTTTTTTCAATTTCTACTTCTTCAAGCATTTTTATATCTGGATTTTGAATTGTAAAATACATTATAAATGCTACTATAGCTGAGAATGAATGTGTCAAAAATAATTGAAAAAAGAATTGAAGATATAAGTCTAAGAAGAAAACAACAAATGTACATACTAATGGAACTCTTTCTTTTCTTTTAACTAGATTATGATTTTTAAAGACAATAATAAGCATTGATAATATATAGGTAATTGCTAAAATATCAGAAAATATAATGCATGGACCTACTGGAATTAGCATGTCATTTACTGTTACTGCCTCAACAGGTAAAAATAATACAGCAATATTTAAAATTGACATAATTAAAAATGCTATTTGAACATTATATATTTTTTTATGTTTATATATAAATAATAAAGATACAAAATACAAAAATATAAATGTTACCCAGAATAAATAAGCAGCATATATTGCCTTAACAATTAATTGATATGACAATGAACTTGGTACTATATGAAGATTTAAAACCAAGTATGCACTAGCAGCTTCTGCAATTAACCCCAGCAATGAAGTTATTATGACACCTGAATAAAAAATGTTTTCTATTCTTTTAACTCTTTTTTTATAAAAATATGCCGAAAACAATAATGCATCAAAAAATAATGCAGAAATAGTAAAATAATAACTATACATAAAATAAATCACCCACCATACTATTCTATTAAAGTTCTATCTTAAAATAATTATAGCATACTTTTTGCTCAGGGTTAACATTATTTGTTATATTATTTAATTTTTTATTAAAATGTTTAAAGTTAGAATGGTAAATACATCTTTAAAACAAACTTCCAATATGAATATGTAGTTGACATATTTAGTCTAGTAATTAAATATCGGTTATCTATATTATCAAATTTTTTATGAGGAATATTTCCGTCAAATGAAAAAGCCCTAACTATAAAAGTTAGAGCTGTATTTACAAATGGCACGCTCTTTATAAACGTTTACGAAAAAATAGGAATAAAACCTGATTACATTTCTAATATATCATATTTATTAAAAAAGATCAAGAAAATAATAATAAAAAATATAGTTTTGAGATTGAATAGGCCTAAAAGTACGATTTTACAAGGTATTTAAGCGTTTTTCGGTTGCTTAAAATCAATATATAGTACTACATATGAAAAATGTAGCATAAAAACTTGACAAAAAATATTAATAGTAGTACTATAATCGTGAAATGAGGGATATATATGGATGAAAAACGTGAAAGATTCGTTAGAATAGCTGAAAATAGGACTAATAAGATATTGGAACAAATACGTCTATTAGGAAATTGTTCAAATAAACATAATTATTCATATACTGATGAAGATATAAAGAAAATATTTTCTGTTATTGAAAATGAATTGAAAGATGCAAAGATAAAATTTACATCACAAGCAAATAAAGAAAAATTCAAATTAAAATAGGAGGTTATGGTTAATATGAGTTATAGAGATAAAATTGAAAATTTAAAAGAGTATGATTATTCACAATATAAAGATATTTCAAGTTGTGAAAAACTTATGGTATATGTTGCATATACATTACAGAAAAATAATATACCACTTACATTTAATTATATATGTATTTCTTCATTCAAAATATTTCCAGAAAAGTTTTGCTTAGATGAAGAATTTAAAGATTTCCCATCAGTAGATAGATTAAATAGAACTTATATGCATTTAAAGTATGTTAAAAAAGGTAAACCTTATATTACTGGAACTCAGGCGGAGGGATATAAATTGACTACTTATGGTGAATCAATTGCTGAAGAAGTAGGTTCACTACTTGGTAATTCTGTGGTTGATAAAACTATTTCAGCCCCACCAGTAGACAAACATAAGAAAGGGGTAAGTAAAGATTACTCTGTATTTAAGGAAAGTGAAGGATTTGAAGAATACAAGCTAAATGGTAAAGTAGATATTATTCATGTTTTTGAATTCTTTAATATCACTCCATATACTAGAATAAAAATGGTAAGTAATTATTTAGAGGATATACTTGGTTATGCAAAACAATTTAATGATAAGGAATTAGAAGATTATGTTGTTAAAGCAATAGATATTTTAAAACCTTATAAATAGTAAGGGGGTAATTGTAAATGACTAAAGTAAGAGTTAATGCAAGAAAAAAAGAAAGAGATAGACAAAATGCCTTAGGGGATAATATATTAAGATACATAACAGAATTAGTCACTAATAGTGATGACAGTTATAAAAGGCTAGAAAGTAAAAATATTGAACATGATAGTTTAATTTATATTAAACTTGAAAAGGAAAGAAGAAATGAAGGATTTGTTCTTTCTGTAACAGATCATGCCGAAGGTATGAGTTTAGAAAGACTAAATGAGGTATTCTTGGACTATGCAGGCGATAATGCTAATGGTGATGAAAGTGGAGCTAGAGGAATATTTGGACAAGGAGCATCTGATGTTCTTCAAGCAGCAGCAGAAGAAAGAAAAACAGCAATGATAGAATCAATTAAGGATGATGTTGCATCTAGATTAAAATATAATATAGATGAAGATCAAGATGGAGATATTGATGTAAAAGAAATCCCAGCGCAAGGAAGCCAATTAAAACAACTTAGAAATAACTTAAATATACCAGGTAATGGAACAAAACTATCCTTTGGTATTCCATCACGAGTAAAATTTAATAAAAGAATAATTGACAATTTGGCAGAATCTATAGAAAAAATACCTTCATTAAGATATTTGCTAAACAGAGAGGATAGAAAAGTAATTTATTCATATGATGGTAAAGAAAGATTATTGTCATCAAGAAAATATCAATTTCAAGAAGATAATCTTATAAGTAAGCAAATATTTAAAATGGTGTTTGAAGATAAAACATATAATTGTACATTGGTATTATATAGAAATGAAAATAAAAAAGATGATGGTACAGACATAATTGTAAGGGATGAAAATTATACTGTATTTGATAATACGATGTTTGATTTCAAAAACACATTAGCTGCGCAAAATCTATCAGGTGAATTAATAATTCCAAATTTGTATGAACTATGCAAAGAACATTTAAATAGAGATGGTGTTAAAGACGCAATTGTATTTGATAATAGAACTGGTTTTGATACAAGAAATCCATTCTATAAAACTCTAAATAATGTAATATATCCAATTTTGGAAGAAATTATTAAAAAGCAAGTTGATGATAATAAAAGTACAAATCTAACAAACAATAAAAGAATAAGCGATGCATTAAAAAAATTAAATAAGTATTTAAAGAATGAGTTAAAAGATACAATTAATGGCCCTGGAGCCGTGAAAAAGGAACCACCTGCTGAAGGAATAAAATTTGCAAGAGGAAGTATAACTGTTACAAAAGATAAAAAATATGATTTGAAATTATATATAAATTCTTCCATGATAGCAATAGATGAAACGATAGATATAACTTGTGATAATGATGAATTTATTAACGTATCACCATTAAAAATTAACTATAGTAGTGAAGAAATAGAAAATGGATTAGTAATTAAAAATGTAACTATTCAAGGATTAAAATTAACAAACGATTCAGTTAAAATACAAGCCAAGGTTGGAACACGAATATCAAATGTTCTTGTGGATGTAATTGAAGAAGATATTCATTACCCAGAAAATGGTATGGAGTTTTATCCAGCAAATATTTCATTAGTAGTAGATAAACCTCATGTTTGCAAATTATATGTTGATACAGAAAATATACCTATAGAATCAATAATAAATATTACATGCGAAGGTTTAGAAATAGATAATAATACCATTTCAATAAAACAAGACAGTTTATTAAATGATAATATAGCATGTATAGATATTATTACAAATGGAGGAATCGTTGGGAATCAATATGATGTAATTGCTTCAGCGATGGATAAACAATGTATATCAAAAATTACCATCATTGAACCAAATAAAAATGATAAAAATAGTGGTGGATTTATTTCAGATATTAAAACTGATGTATTAAAAATGGCTGCTCAATCATTTATCGATTTAAGTACAAGAATATTATATATTAATTCAGCTAATCCAATTAATTTACGAATAATAACTGATATAGATAATTTAGACCCAGAGAATCCAAAATTTAATAAGGAACAAACTAAGTATTTATGTGATATATTAGCAACACAAGCAGCAAGATATCTTGTTATAGAACAAGCTAATCATGGGGATATAGATATTGAAGATCCTGATGATGCAACAGCTCAAATTCTTGACTTGATACAACAACACAAAAATAAAATATATGTTGATATATATCCATCAATGATGGGAATTGCAACAGAAAAAGAAGATTAAAATTTAATCTTCTTTTTTTATTATATTATCTAATTCTATTCCAATTTTTTCAATTATTCCAACAACAAGAGCATTTCCCATCATGAAGTTCCTTTTCTTATCAGTCATACCTGTATTAGTCCAATTATCAGGAAAGCAATTTATTCTTTCACATTCAATTGGAGTTAATAATCTAATCTTTTTAGTTTTAT
>CAZFGE010000060.1:0-6317 GCA_964518415.1 uncultured Muribaculaceae bacterium | reverse complement strand
TTTATATTAAAATTGTTTTTATAATAAATTATTAATAATATAGATAAAATTATAGATATATATTCTCTTTTCTTTAAATATGAAATAATAAGTAATGCATCTAAAAAAATAACAGGTGTTTTAAATGCATATAAATCACTTAATCTATTTAATAAATAAAAGGAACTTACTAAAGACAAATCAAGAATCAAATTGTTCTTTTTTATATCAACTGTTTTTGTAAAAACTAAATAAATAAAATATAAAAGCATAGGACATAATACAATAACAAATTCAATAAGTAGAATATCAAATGTATTCATAATATCACCTCTCGACATAATTATACAAAATACTCATGTCGATAAATGTCGAAAAAAAAGAGTTAAAAAATTATTTTAACTCATCAATATATTTTTTTAATACTCTAGCATCTTCACCAAGAATTATTTTAAGTTGATTTTCAATTTCTACTATTCCTTGTGCTCCAAGTTTTTGAATCGCTTCTTTATTAACTTTGTTTACATCTTTTAAATTAACAATAAATCTTGATTTTTGAAATTCATATTCTAAAATATTATCTCTACCACCTAGATACATAACTAGTTTATTTGTATTGATTTTAAAATCTTTTTTCTTTGATTTTGTAATTGCAAATGCTATTATAAGCATTAATATAAATATTAAAAAATATTCTAAATAACTATTCATCTAATCACCTAAATAACTTTCTATTTTTTTCTTATCAAGTTTTGTAACATCTAATACTTTATCCATTCCAAATTCATGAACAAATAAGTCAAGTATTGATTTTAGAGTTGAAATATCAGTATCTTGTTTAATTATTTTTTTTCTTAAGCTAATTAATTCTTTGTCACTTGATTCATCATCAAGTGTAAGTTCATCTAATTTCTTTTTGTATATTTCTATCATTTCATTTAATTCATTAATTGTTGTTTTATATTTAATTTCAGCAATTTTATATTTTTGAATTAAATTTTCATTTGCTGTATTCTTAACTTCTATATCACTAATTGACTTAATAACATCATCAATCATTACTTCTCTTTTTTTAGCAATTTTTTTTAAGTTAGAAAAATTATCTTCTTTCATATCATTCAACTCCTAGATTAATTATACAATAAAATATTTTAAAAAAAAAGTTTTTATTATATTTTTGTTAAACTTATATATTTAATTATATAATTAAAGATTTAAAAAAATTATAAAAAAAAGAGTTTTAAAACTCTTTTTAACGGAAGCCTCCGCCTCCTCCACCACCGAAGGAACCTCCTCCTCCGCCACCAGATGAGAATCCTCCACCACCTGATGAATAAGATTCTGCTCTAGATCTAGCACTTGAAGCACTACTAATTCCAGAATAAGATACTGTATTAATATAAATAAATGTATTATAGTCATAGTCAGTAATAACATCTGGATATAATTTTTTAAATTGTTTAGCCACTTTTTGAGCTACTCCAAATATTTGAGCATACATTAAATACTCTTCCCAAAGCATAACATCAATTGCTTCTTTATCTGTCATATTATCAAATTCTTTAAAGAACTTTTTAAGTCCCGCAACTTTAATTGCTTCTTCTTTCATAGAATCATCAACTAAATATGTAGTAGTTCCAAATAAACCTTTAGATTCATTTTTTGTAATTTTTCCTTCAGATACAAGTACTTCTGTTTCACTATCAATTACTTTATCAAACCAATCTAGCATTTTTGAATAATGAACACTACACCACTTTTCAAATTCTTTATTTTCAAGTATTCCATCTTTACTTGCTTGATACATATATTTATATAAATTATCTTCATCAATATCGCCTGTTGTAATTGATGGCGTATTAAATATGATTTTTGTATTTTCTCGTTTAAATATAGATCCTTCTGAATCATTTTCAACCGTAACTTTTTTCTCTTTTATCCATTTAAGAAGCATTGCTCCTAAAAAATCAGTTTTTTTCTTAACAAGTCCATATTGAGCTGCTAGCCAATATGCTCTTTTAATATCTTTACCACATGGTAGATCTCTAAACATATTTAAATCATTATTCTTAGGTAACTTTCTACCTTCTTTTGAGAATTTTAATTTTTTTGTACCATATGTAGGTTTAGAGCCCATAATACAAGCAATAATTATAAAAAACCAAATACCAACATTAAAGATAAATGCAAGTATTCCTTCTATTACATCAACAATAGATGATTTACTAGAATTATTAGTATAATGAGTTGCTCCTTTTTCTGCCATTTCATGATAATATTCAAAATCATGATCTACTATATTTGAAGTTTCAAATGTACCTTTATCAAATTTTACTAAAATAGTCATATAATCTCCACTACCAAGTAAATCATTACTCATTTCTATATAACCATCTGATACAAAAGCAAGTCCACCTTCATTACCATAACCCCAAACAGGTAATGTATCACTATATGGCTCATCTGAATGTATTCTTATTTTAACATTATCAGTATAACTTGTTAATTCACTTGGAATTAATTCCCAATAAATAATTTGACTATCTTCATTTTCAGCTACAAAACCCTCTATATCATATGTTAGTTTGTATACATGACTTCCATATTTACTAATACCCCAGCAAAGTTCTACTTTATCTGAATAGGTTTTTATACCTGCTTTATAAGCCTTATTTTCAAAAGATAAACTTGAATTCCAAGAATCTAACATTTCATAAGTCTTGCTACCATCAATAACTTTAAAATTAGTTATTTTAGCATTTTCTAAATGTCCATAGCTTCTATATCCTTCAGTTCCTTGGCTTAAATATGCATCCCAAACCTCAGTTACATGAGCATTACCAAATTTATCTACATAAATATCCATATTTATATCATTAATTGTATTAGCTTTTACACCATTAATAATTAATAAAGAAATTATGAATGTAAATAAATAACCTAATTTTTTCATATTAACCTCCTATAACTTCTATTATTACATCTTGTTTATTTACAGGCTCCTCAACTATTTCAAAACAAGAAAGTAAATCATCTATTCTTATATCTTTTTTATTATAATAAACTTTTAAAAGTTCTTCACCAGGCATTATCAAATCCCCAACTTTTTTATTTAATATAAATCCAACACCATAATCTATTTCATCTTCTTTACTAAGTCTTCCTGCTCCTAAATTTCTCGCTAATTCACCAAGTTTTAATGTATTTATACTTTTCAAGAAGCCTTCTTTTGAAGAATTAATTTGAAGCATTTTATTTGAGATTTCAATTGAATCAATATTACCATTTTGATATTCAACAAATTGTTTAAATTTATCAAAAGCCTCACCAGATTTTATTTTTTCATCCATTAGTTTTATTGATTCTTCTTCACTCATATTCTTAGATATTTTCATTGCAACACATACAAGTGCTGTTATTAATTCTTTTAAATCACGAGCTTGCTTACCATTTAAATAGTCAATACTCTCAATTACTTCTAACCCATTACCTATATTTTTTCCTAATGGTTCAGACATATTTGTTAAAACGCATATTACATTTCTATCAAATCTTTTTCCTATTTCAATCATATAGTGAGCAAGGCTTCTTGCACTATCTAAATCTTTCATTAAAGCACCATTACCAACTTTTAAATCAATTATTATGTTTTTAGAACCACTAGCAATCTTTTTACTCATAATTGATGATGCAATAAGTGGAATTGATTCTGTTGTACCAGTTACATCACGTAGTGCATAAAGTTTTTTATCTGCTGGTACTATATTACCTGATTGGCTAATTACAGACATACCAATTTCATTAACTTCTTTAATAAAATCATCTCTTGATAATTCAACTTTAAATCCTTTAATTGATTCTAATTTGTCAATAGTTCCACCTGTATGGCCTAATCCTCTACCACTCATCTTAGCCATTTTTATACCCATGCTAGCTAAGATTGGACCTAATATTAAGGTTGTTTTATCACCAACACCACCGGTTGAATGCTTATCAATTATATCACCAGATATATCAGATAAATCATTTTTATCACCACTATTTAACATTACGTTAGTTAAATAGTAAGTTTCTTCTAAATTCATACCATTAAGTACAATAGCCATAAGTAATGATGATATTTGATAATCTTTAATACTTCCGTCTAAATAGCCATTAATAGCATATTCTATTTCTTCTTTAGTTAATACTTCATTATTCTTCTTTTTTACTATGATATCTATTATATTCATATTCTCACCATTTTTATTATACAATACTTTATATTTTTTTAAAAGAAAAAACATGTCAATTGACATGTTTTATATAACTATCTTATTTTTATTTTTTCAGTATTTTTTTCTATACTAATTCTTTGAACTATAGCAAGTGATACCATAAGTGATAATGTAAATGATCCACCATATGATAAAAATGGAAGTGGTACACCAGTTAGTGGAATTGATCCAAAAAGTCCTCCTAAATTTATTAATATATGAAGCGCTATATAAGAGCCAATTCCAAGGCATATAAACTTGTTTCTAGTATTTGTTGCACGACAAGCAAGATTAAATATACGATATAATACAACCAAATATAATATAAATATACCAGTACAAATTATAAAGCCATATTCTTCTGCAATAATTGCGAAAACACTATCAGTATGTGATTCTGGTATGTATGATACTTGCTTACTATTTCCAATTCCTACTCCTAAAAGTCCACCGGAATTTATTGCTATAAATCCATTACATATCTGGTATCCGCCTTCTTCATATTTAGAACATGGATCATAAAAATCAAATCTAGACATTTGAGCTTTAGATAATATTTTTCCTTTTGATGAGACTGAAAGTACAAATATACCAATTATAAATGCAACTAAAAGAGCAATAATAGTTTGCATCTTTTCTTCTTTTTGAATTGGACTTGCTATAAATAAAATTGCAAATATCGAAACTAAAATAAGTGTTGTTCCTAAATCCTTTTCAAGCAAAACAAATGCTGGGAAAATAGCTCCTACTAAAAATATTATACCTATTAGTTTAAAATGATCTGTTCTTGTATATTTTCTATTATTATTTAATTTTGATTGAAATCTCTCCATTATAAGTGATACAGCAACAATCATTATAGGTTTTGCAAATTCACTTGGTTGAATTTTAAATTTTCCAAGTTCAATCCAGTTAACTGAACCCATGTGAGAATGACCAAATCTAAATAAATACATTAAAAGTAATACTTCAACAAAATAAACAAATGTAATCAATTTATAATACTTTTTTGTAGGTACATTTATAATAAATATAGTAGCAATCAATCCTGCTATTATAAATAAAAGTTGTTTATAAAAATATGTATATATACCTGTTCCATATCTAATAACAACTGCTTGACTTGATGCATTTACTATATTTAAAAGTCCAAACACAAAAAGTATTAAACAAGTAATTAGTAAAGGAACATCCATATTTGATATAAAACGTTTTGCTTTTTTCATAGACTCACCTACTATCATATTAATTATATAGAAATAAATAAATTTATTCAAGGTTTAGACTAATATATTAACCAAATTTATTAATTATAATAAAATATATTAGAAAAGATAGGAGGCGTAATATGTATTATTATGGTGGATACCAAGGATATGGTAATAGTTGCTGCAACAATTTTGGATATGGATATCAAACAGGAGGATATGGTGCTTCTATAATCTTAGTTTTATTCATTCTTCTTGTTATAATTATTGGTGCAAGATCATTTTCTAATAACTAAAAAGGTCATATGACCTTTTTTATTTGATAAATTAAACAAAATATGCTAAAATACTTAATGAATTCGAGGTGATTAAAATGTTTAAAAAACTTGATATTATAGATGATTCACATAAAGTCTTAAGAGAGGTGTCAAAAGAAGTAACTTTTCCACTAGATAAAGAGACTAAAGATACAATTGAACATATTATTAAACATTTAACATATAGCCAAATAGAAGAATATTCTGAAAAGTATGACATTAGACCTGGTATGGGACTTTCTTTTGTACAACTGGGAATTTTAAAAAGAATAATTGTTATAGTTGATGAATATGATGAAGGTAAATTTGATAACTATGTAGTTATTAACCCAGTAATAGTAAGTAATTCAACTGAAATGATTGCTGCTGAAGCTGGTGAAGGATGCTTAAGTGTTAATAGAGAAATCGAAGGACATGTACCTAGATATGCAAGAGTCACAGTTGAAGGTTATGATATGGATGGTAATAAAATTAGAGTTAGAGCCAGAGAAGAATTATCAATAGCTTTCCAACATGAAATAGATCATTTAAACGGTATTTTATTCTATGATAGAATT
>CAZFGE010000059.1:0-6361 GCA_964518415.1 uncultured Muribaculaceae bacterium | reverse complement strand
AAGGAGATAAACCTAAAAGTGGTACAATTACTCTTAATGAAAAAGGTAAAGTAACCGAAGCTGAATTAGGATTTGGAAAATATACTACCGAATGTACAAGTGGTAAATGTGTTGCTACTAAGGAAAAAACTTCAATTGTAATTGATGGTGAAGGTGAATTATTAATTAAAATGGGTAGTACATTAAACTTAACGGTAACAACAAATTCAAATAAAACTATTACTTGGGAGTCTAGTGATGATACAATTGCTACTGTATCTGATGGAACAATTACAGGATTAAAACCAGGAAACGTTGAAATTACAGCATCAATTAACAAAATTAAAGACAGTATTCAAATTACTGTTGTTGGTGTTCCAACAAAGGATTTATCCAAAATTAAATCAAGTGCAAATGTTGTTCAAAATGGAGTCAAAGGTGTGGTTTATTTAAACCCAAGTGATTTAACAAGTTATTGTACTGCATCTAATTCTAAAATAGGAAGTGGAACTACTGGTTGTATGAAATGGTACATTTTTGATGATTCATCAAATAAATATAAATTGATATTAGATCACAATACTGCTCAAAATATAGCATGGACATCTTATAGGAGTTCATTAAATTTATTAGGTTGGGATTCTAGGCTTGGCGTAAGATTAATATCTACTTCTGAGATAAATGCAATTACAGGAGGTGCACCAGGTTTTAACGTTAACAATTCATTCTCAGGATATTATTTTGATACTAATTCTGCAGCCAGAGGATATTTAGTCAAGGAAAAAGTAAATATGCTTGGTTATTTGACTATACATATAATTGTCTAAATAGTGGGTGTTCAGTTGCAATAAGTAGTCCTGAGCAATCTGGCTACTGGACAAGTGATTCAGTTGGTGGAAGCATGGCATGGAAAATAGACTGTTATAGCGATTATGGTGTTGCATTCAGTGCCAATTCGCAAAGCTCTACATCTCATGGAATTCGCCCAGTAATTGAAGTAGATAAAAGTATTATTAACTAATCTATAAACTTTAAGTGTAAGCTTAAAGTTTTTTTATTGAAAAAAATATGTAATTTAGATATAATTATTATAGAATAAAATAGGTGATTGTATGAGAAATAGAGGAATAAGTGGATTCACACTTTTTGAGTTTTTTATGACATTAATTATAATTGCTGTTGTATCTGGTGTTGTAGTTCCAATTGTAATGTATGGATTAAAACTATTTAGATTAAATGCTTTTAAAAATGATGCATATAATGCACTTGATGCAGCAAAAATATATATTGCAACATCTAATTTTTCTAGCATTCCTGAAGAAGGAGTTGAAATAAGTAAACTAAACTTAGAACTTAAAAATAATAATTTTGATGGTGGAGTTATTAAAAAAATAAGTAATGATAAATATGAAATAGTTAATTTAAAAAAAGATAATTATTGTGCGCGTGGTACAACAGATAATATGAAAGTATCAGATAAAGGATGTGGTGCTTTAGATATAACTGAACCAGTAAGTGCAACAGTATTTATAAAAGAATATAATGGAAAAGACATTACTGTAATAGCTGGTGCTACAGATAATGAATCTAATATAGTAGGTTATGAATTTAATATTGATGGCTCTAAATTTACTAAAAAATCAAGTAGTAATGAATATACCTTCAAAGGAATAAAAGGTAGTGTTCATACATTTCGTGTAAGAGTTACAAATGAAGCAGGCAAAACAACTATATCTGATAATATAAAACTTAACGTAGATATTTATAGTCATATTACATGTTATGAAAGGAATTCTAAAGAATTATATCAAATATCTAAAAATGTAGTTTGTAAGTATCCTACTGGAAAAGATTATTCATACCAATATAGTAGTGATAATATTAATTGGTATAATCTTAAACTTGTAGATAACTTATATAAATTTAAATTAGATGATAATAAAGAAATGTATACAAGAGTATTAGATAAAAAACGTGTTGTTGCATATAATATAATTAAAACATCTAATATTGATAAAACACTTAATGGTGCATATCCTAATCTTTTAGATAATATGATTCCTGTTATTTATGATTATAATAAAAAAGCTTGGATAAAAGCTGATAGTAGATTAAAATATTTTGATTATGATAATAAACAATGGGCTAATGCTGTTTATGTTAGAAGAGTTAAAGATATAGATGATCCGTTAAGCAAAATTAGAGATTATTATTTAAGTGCTAGTGCAATTGGACAAGTTATATATGATAAAGATATTTTAGCTCATTATGTTTGGATAACAAGGTTTATATATAAACTTTTTAATACAAGTGATGTAGTTAAAAATCCAATTAGTATTGATGTTGTATTTGATAATAATAACAATGAGGTACTTTATAATAATAAAGTAGATACATATATAACATCAAGAGCATTTTTATATGATAATACAAATGGCTTTTGGGTAAGTAAATATCAAAGTAGTGCTGCTGATACTGCAAGTTGTTATAATGATTTATCTACTTGTGATAAAAGTGATTTACTAATTTATTCAAAAGATGATAAGAAAAAAATAACAAATATATCTTTATCAAATGCATATTTAAGTACAAGTTCTATGAATAAAAAAGCAAATATTTATGGTATGGAAGATGAGGCTAAACCACATATACTAACTAATTTAGAATATGGCTCAATTCTTTATTTAACAAATAGTATTTATGGAATAGGTATTGATAACTATGAATTATCAACAACTGGAAATATGTCAGGGGTCTTTGATTTAAACACAGATTATCCTGAAATGGTTATGGGAAACTATAATAATGATGCTGGTTTAAATGAATCTGATCACTCTGGATTTAAAGGCTATGGATCTGTTGATTGGCCAAGTTATATAGATATTTATAAGGGAATAACTTCTAAAAATAGAATTTTAGGAGATGCAACTGGAGAGACTAATGGTTGGTTTAATAGTTATTCAAAATTTGTAAATGGAGAAAATCCATTCTTTATAAGAGGTGGATTAATAGAAGGTAAAAGAAGTATATATAATTATTCTAGTTTTGCAGGATCAAAGAATCCTAACTATACTTTTAGAACCTCTATAATAAAATAGAAGCTATAGCTTCTTTTTTTATCAAGTTTTGTCGAATTGCTTTAAAATTTAAAAATATGTGCTAGAGTAGTTAAATAATTAATTTCTGTTATGGACAATCCAGATACAATTTGTTAAAATAACTAAAGAAGGTGTTAATATGATTAAGGAGAAAGTGCTTCCAGCAGATACATTTGTAGTTGTTAATAGAACAATACTAAATAATGAAGATAGAAAACTACTTATAATGTTATATCAACCAATAATAGGCTATAAAGCAATGAGCCTTTATTTTACCCTTTGGTCTGATTTAGATAAAAGAGAAATTACATCAATAGAGTATACTCATCATCATTTAATGACAAGTATGCAACTGAAACTTAGTGAAATAATAGAAGCAAGAGAAAAATTAGAAGCAATAGGATTACTAAAAACATATATAAGAAAACAAAACATAAATAATTTTGTATATGAATTATATTCTCCAATAAGCGCTAATGAATTTTTAAATAATCCAATACTTGCAACTTCTTTATTTAATAATATTGGTAAGTTTGAATATGAAAAAATAATTGAGTATTTTAAAGTTCCTAGAATAAATTTAAAAGAGTATACTGATATTACATGTAATTTTGATGAAGTATTCGCACAATCTAATATAAATGAATTTGAAATAGTTAATTCAACACTTCAAAAATATTCATCAAATAAACTTAACATAACACCTAAAATAGATATTGATAATATAATTTCAATGATTCCTGATGATATGTTAAATATAAGAAGTCTAACTAAAGATACAAAAGACTTAATATATAAAATATCTTTTATATATAATTATGATGATGCTACAATGAGTGAGTTAATTAGAAACTCACTAAATGATAAAAAAATGATAGATAAAAAAGAACTAAGAATATCTAGTAGAAGATTATATCAATTTGAAAATAGTGGTAAACTTCCAAGTATAATATATAGAAATCAACCTGAGTATTTAAGAAAACCTGTTGGTGATGTATCTAAAAAAGCAAAGATTATATATCAATTTGAAACAACTAGTCCATATGACTTTTTAATGAGTAAATATAATGGATCAAAACCATCTAAAAGTGATTTAAGTGTCTTAGAATATTTACTTCTTGATATGAATTTAAATCCAGGTGTTGTAAATGTACTAGTGGATTTTACACTTAAAATAAATAACAATAAACTAACAAAATCATACATAGAAAAAATAGCTAGTCAATGGGCAAAAAGTAAGATTGAGACGGTTGAAGACGCAATGAATATAGCAAGCACTGAATATAAGACAAGATCAAATTATAAAAAGAATGTTAAAACAGAATCAAAACCTGAATGGTTTGATAAAGAATTTAAGGAAGAAAGTTTAACTGATGTAGAATTAAAAGAGATAGAAGATATACTTAGCGTGTAGGTGATAAAATGGTAGAATTAAAAGATATGATGAAAAAAAATAATATTAAAGATAAACTACTTATTAATTTTAATAAAGCATTAAAAGATGAAGAATTTAAATCATTTATTGATGTACTTGGATTATCTTATGAAGAATTATCTAAATATACTTCAATTTTGGAAGAATCTAAATGTGAATGGTGCAATTGCAAAAATTGTAAATCAATATTAGAATGTAAAAACAAAGTAGAAGGATATGCATACTTACCTGAAGTTAAAAATAATTCACTTTCTTTTGCTTATAAAAAATGTCGCTTCAAAAAAGAACTTGATGAAAAAAATAAATATCTAGACAATGTATATACTTTTGATATACCTGAAGATATAAAAAGAGCAGATATAAAAGAAATATATAAAACAGATAAAAATAGATATGAGGCAATTAAGTATATAGGTACATTTATAAAAGAATATCAAAAAGGAAATAATCCTAAAGGGTTATATTTACATGGTAATTTTGGATGTGGTAAAACATATTTAGTAAGTGCTATGTTAAATGAACTAGCTAAAAAAAATATAAAAAGTACAATTATATTTTGGCCTGAATATTTAAGAATGTTAAAAGCAACATTTAATGAATCTGATACTTTTAAAAATAGTTTTGAAAGAGTTAAAACTACACCAATACTTTTAATTGATGATATTGGAGCTGAGAATGTAACTCCATGGGCTAGAGATGAGATATTGTGTTCAATCTTACAATACCGTATGGAAGAACACTTACCAACATTCTTTACATCTAATTTAACACTTGATGAATTAAATGGTCATTTAGCTTCTTCTAAAGATGGTGCTAGTGAAGTTAAAGCAAGACGTATAATTGAAAGAGTAAAACAGTTAACAACTGATTTAGAAATGATTAGCAAAAATTTAAGAAACTAATTGATATTAGTAATTAATTGTGCTAAAATAAATTTAGAGATTGTGATTAGGACACGATAGTTAGATCTATTCATCAAAGAGAGTAGGAATTGCTGAGAACCTATATGAATAACTAGTTACCACTACCTATGAATCGGACTTGAAAGAGATTCCCGTATTCCTGCGTTAAAGGTTAATTAAGTTAAACATGAGGATGGTACCGTGTTATAAGCACTCCTGATATATTTTATATATCAGGTTTTTTTGTGGGGGAGAAGTATGAGCAAGAGAAGTAAAACAAAAGTATACGTTAGTAAAAAACAAATAGTTAATATTAAAGAATTTATGGAATTATATGTTGGTAAAGCATATAATTGGAGTTTGAAACTCACCCACAATAATATGGAATGGTTCTTAAGAGAAAAAGGAAAAGTTCCACCTAGAAGAGTAGATTTTGAAGATGTCGATAAAGAGAATTTGCTAAATGGAAATTTAATAACTGTAAAAGATGAAGAAGGAAAAGTTTTAATTTATAAAAATCCTAGAATCACACTTACACAGTTAAAAGAAGAACTTAATATGTTTTATAATGAAGAAGAAATGAAAAAAAGAAGAGAAAATGCTTTAGCTTCAGTAGAAGAAAAAGTATTAGTTAAAAGGAGAGTTAATTATGATAAACATTAAAGAAGATGAACGTTTAAGTAGATTAAACCATAGTTGTGCTCATTTACTTGCACAAGCTATTAAACACCTATATCCAGATGCTAAATTTTGGGTAGGACCTGTTGTTGAAGAAGGATTTTACTATGATATAGATTTAGGTGATAAAACTATTACTGAAGATGATCTACCATTAATAGAACGTGAGATGAAGAAAATTTCTAAAGATGGTAAAAGAATTGTTAGAAATGAAATAACTAAGAGAGAAGCATTAGATATTTTTAAAGAATATCCATATAAAATAGATT